>JAJRDA010000107.1 GCA_028678665.1 Methanomicrobiales archaeon
CACCGATACGTTCTGGAACTCGAGCCACGTCCCGCTGTAGGGCAGGAACGCCTCGTAGTCCGTGGTCCCCACGGTCTCGCAGCCGCAGGCCCCCACCATGCCCTCCTGGGCCATGAACCAGGGGGTGACCCGGGCGGACCTCCACTCCAGCTCCAGCACGTCGTCAAAGACGCCCCGGTAGGCCTGGTGGAGCCGCTCGGCCATGTCGCCGGTCTGGGCCGCGGTGCCCAGCCAGACCAGCTCGATCCGGTGGAACTCGTCCACCCGCTCGATGCCGTGGATCCCGCCGCTCTCGTAGCGGTGGGAGGTCCCGCTCCGGTCAAAGATCCGGACGGGGAGGGTCTCTCCTGCCAGCGTCCGGCCCTGGACAAAGGGCCAGAACGAGGGGCACTGGGCATAGCAGAGGGCGCCGATGGGCCCGTCCACCTTCTCCCGCACCAGGTCCACGGGGACCTCGCCCGTTACCTTGAAGTGGTCGGCCACCTCCTCCCAGAAGGCAGGGTCCCGGGTCCTGGGGGTACAGACATAGTAGATCTCCGGGTATACCCCCTTCGCGTGGCCGGACCGGGAGAGCACGTCCCAGGTGTCCACCTTGGGAAAGACCATCTCTGAAAATCCCAGGGGGGAGAGAATCCGCTCCTCCACGAGGGAGGCAAAGGCCCGGAAGAGCTGCACGGCCTGGGGGCCGTAGATCCACTGCCCCCGGGATGCCCCGTGCCGGATCCAGTGGCGGGCTTCCATCTCCTCGGTGGGGTTCCCCTGGTAGACCCGCTCCCTCGGGCCGCTCTCGTACAGGAGCTCCCAGTGCTCGGTCTTCCCGCCGTACTCACGGGCCTGGATCTTCTCCTCGATCAGGTTCAGGATACGGTCCGGGATACGGTGCTCCAGGTCCGCGGCCGAGACGGCCAGGTCCAGGGTCACCGTCCCCTCTCCGCGCTCAACCGATCGAATGAAGGAGAGCCGGGGGATGGCGGCATCAGGAACCTCACCCGTGAGCACCACCGCACACCGGGTCACCAGGATGTCCCGGATCCCGATCTGGTGTTTCCCCAGGATCCCGGCCAGGAACTTCCGGAACCGGAAGAGGGCGTCGTGGGCCCTGGTGTAGCCCCCGCTCTCCAGGGTGAGGTGGAGGGTGCTCCCTGCAACAGACCAGGAGGTGATCCTCCCGACCTCCTCCCGGGGCACACCCTTCGGCACGCCCTTCACAAAGAGGGAGTCGTTGGCTTCCGATATGGACTTCTCCAGGGCCACGACTGCATCGCCCGCCGGTTCCCGGCTGCACTGCAGGACCGCCGTCAAGAGAAAACGCGTGTGCACAGGTCCTCCACCACCGCGAGATTCATCAGGTAGTCATCCACCGATGCAAGAGCAGACCGGAGCGGCATCCCTGCCATCACCGTTCGCACCACCCCACCGTCCGCCATGGTCTCCATCCCCTTCAGGTTGTCCGGTGACAGGGCCCCCGCCGCCACTTCCGGCATGCGGTGCTCCGTCCGGATCTCGGCATGGATCCGCATCATACCGCCACTGCCTCCCGGAGCGCCGCGGTAAACCCTTCCAGGGCTCCCGCGGGGACGACCGCCTCGGCGCTGCACCGGTTGCCGGATGCCCTGCCGCCATGGGCACGGGCAGCCGCGTCCACTGCCGCCTCCAGGTTTGCCCGGCACTCCGGCAGGGCCCGGGCCGAGACGTGGATCGTCTCCCCGTCCGGCGCCAGGATGACCAGGGGCCGGGACGGTGCCAGCGTGGTGACGAGAGTATCGGCCACGGCAGGCGCGGTGGCGGCATCCGCCACCTGGTACCATCCCTCGGCATCCTTCCAGGCCGTCGCTGCCTGGAGCGCAGCGGCTACCCGGAGCCGCCATGCCCGGGTCACCTCCCACGCCTGGTCCTGCGAACCGGCAGTGCGGAAGCCCAGCATGGCCGCAAGACCTCCGGCGCCGGATCTCCCGCAGGCGTCCAGTACCGCCGCAAGGGCGTGGGCGTCGGGGACCAGTTCCTTCTCGAGCCCGTGGCGGTCCCCGTAGAGGGCCGCCATCGCCTGGGGAGATACCCGGGGGCTCACCTCCAGGATCACCAGGGAGAGGAGGAGCCCGGTATCCGGCCCCCCGTCGCTCTCGCACCGGGCCAGGAGTTCCTTCACCCTCTCCTCGCTCCCCGTGATGCCGGGGAGGGTGGGCTGCAGGGACAGGAGCAACCCTTCGGCCACGTCCCTCCCGGGGAGGTGGAGCCCCCGCGAGGGAGTGATGATCCCAAGGGCGACCCCCTCGTGGTAGATCTCCCGGTTCATCCCCGTGAGGGGCTGTCCCTCTCCCACCATCCCCGCCACCGCAACGCCGGCCAGGTCCCGGTGATCCCCCAGGTGCTGGGCCAGCAGGTAAGCGGCGCCGGCAGAGGAGAGTTCCCTCTCGCCATCCATGCCGGCACGGTGGGGGTTCAGCTGGTAGGGCCCCGCGAAGTGGGGGACATGGTGATCCACCACCATCACGTGCTCGGGAAGTTCGGTCCGTGACGCCCCCATCCCGCAGAGCACGACGGTACCCTCCTCCGGGAGATCCGACGGGCTCACCTCCCCCCTGCAGCGGAGCCGGAAGCGGATCCCGGCGCGCCAGAGGGCGGTGCCCAGGATCACGCCGGCAGCGAGGCCGTCGGCGCCGTGGTGGGCCACCACCTCCACAAACTCCTGGGCGTTCAACCGGTCGGCCAGGAGCTCGGTGTCAGACTCGAGCGTCATATATCAGCGGGAAAGCAGGATCTCTGCGGTTTCGGGCTTGTAGGTCCAGTCCTGCGGGAGTGTTCCAGCCCTCACGTAGTACCTTGCCAGGCGCCTCACCTTGGACTCGGTCAGATGGAGCTGCCGTTTGTTGTGCAGGTCGTTCTTGTTGTCGGCCAGGTGCTTGCGGAGGCCGAGGGCCTTCCGGATCAGGTTGGCCAGGTCCTCGGGGAGCTTGGCCTCCATCCCCATCTCCTTGAGGATCGTCCCCAGCCGCTTCCCCATCACCAGCTTCACGTCAGGGACACCGTACTTGTCCCTCAGTACGAGACCGATCTCACTGGCCGACCGGCCCTGCTTCCGGAACTCCCGGATCACCTTCTCGATCTCCCGGACATCACTGTTGGACCAGGCAGGGACCTCCTTCCGGTACGGGCGCACCGAGCCTGATGTTCCCCTTCTGCGGGCATGCATTCTCGCCATATCATCCTCCGTGGACGGAGCATGTAAGTCGACAGGAAAAGAGCCACTCGCCGGCTCCTGTAATCCCGGAGCCCCCACGGGGGCAGTGCCGGAACGGCACGTCGGACTTACCTTCGCCTGCACCTCCTCGGGAAGTGCGGATAATCATTCTCGCGGATCGCTCTTAACGGTATCGATGGTTCGGGAGTGAAAGGGACAATCTCATTTACCCGATCGTGCAATATCAATCAGGGCAGCACTGCCCGGAAGGACCCCGCATGAAGCGCCTGATGCAGAAGGGCTGGTGGGAACAGCACATCTGGGGCATCTCGATCTTTGTGACCACGGTGCTCTCCATCGTGGCCACGGTCTACAGCCTCTCCCAGGGCATCACCGATGTCTTCCCGCACCTCTTCTACATCCCCATCGTCCTGGCCGCGTACTGGAACCCCCGGCGGGCCATCCACTTTGCCCTGGCCTTAGGCTTCCTGTATCTCCTCCTGGTGGCCCTCTTCACCTACGGATCGATCGGGCCGGAACCATTGATCAATGCCGGTATCCGGACCCTGGTCTTTGTCTGGGTGGCGGCGGTCATCGCCTACCTTTCAGGCCGGGTCCGGGCAGAGCAGCTCCGGTACCAGGGAATTTTTGACAGTTCGAATGCCGGGGTCTGCCTGATCCGGCTCTCCAGCCGGACGATCCAGGAGGCGAACCCGCGTTTTGCCGCGATGCTGGGCTACTCCCGGGAAGAACTGGCGGGCCGGCCGTTCCACGAGATCGCGCGGAACGGGACATCCCTCACCGCTTTCTTTAGCCGCATCTCAGAGGGATCCACCGTTACGGAGAGCGAGATGCAGCTGCAGGGAAGGGACGGGAAGATACTCTCTGTCCTGGTCTCGTCAGGGAGGCTCGCGGAGGACCTGGCCATCTTCACGGCCATTGACAACACCCGGCAGAAGGAGGCAGAGGACCTCCTCCGGCTCACCAACGAGAAACTGCAGGGGATCATCGAGTTCCTCCCCGACGCCACCTTTGTCATCGACTCGGAAAAAAGGGTGATTGCCTGGAACCGGGCCATCGAGGAGATGACCGGGGTCCGGAAGGAGGAGATCCTGGGGAAGAGCGACTTCGCCTATGCCGTCCCCTTCTACGGCGAGAAGCGGCCGATCCTCATCGATCTCCTGGGCCAGGAGCACCAGGAGATGGAGTCCTGCTACGAGCGGATCGAACGAAGGGGGGAGACCACCTTCGCCGAGGTCTGTGTGCCTCTTGTGTACCACGGGAGGGGAGCCTACCTCTTTGTCAAGGCGTCCCCCCTCTACGATGCCTCGGGGAAACGGGTGGGGGCCATCGAATCGGTGAGGGACGTGACAGACCAGAAGAAGGCCGAGGGAGAGATCCGGAAGCATAACCGGGAGCTCTCCATCATGAACGAGATCATCGGCGCCACCACGTCCCCGCAGACGCTGGATGACATCCTGCGCACGGCCGCCATGAAGACCGTGGACCTCTTTGGCTTCTCGATGGCCGCGGTCTACCTCGTGGACCAGACAAGCGGGCGCCCGGCCTTCAAGTTCCAGACAGGGATGCCGGAACGGCTCAGTGCCGGCATCGGATTTCTGGATGCGGGCTGGGAACCGCTGCAGCGGGTGCTCTCCGAGGGTCACCCCCTCTTTGGAATCGACTGCGGGACCTCCCTCCTTCCCGCCGATATCGGTCTCGTGTCCTCGACGCTGATCCCGCTCACGGCCGAGTCCCGGGTGCTGGGGGCCATCTTCCTGGGGTCTACCCGGAGGAGGACCTTCCCCGCGGACGAGCAGGTGATGCTGGAGTCCATTGGCAGAACCATCGGCGCTGCCGTGAACCGGGCCCTCCTGCAGCAGGAGCTGGAATTGGCCTACCAGCGGGCGAACCTGTTCCTGGACATCATGGCCCACGACATCAACAACGTGAACTCCGCCGCGCTGGGGTATGCCCAGATCCTCTCAGAGATGGGCGAGGGGAAGAACCGGGACTTTGCCCAGCGGATGGAGATCCTGGTCCGGCAGTCGGTGGAGATCATCAAAAACGTCTCCACCATCCGGAGAATCCAGGAAGGTGCCGCCGATACGCGCCCGGTTGACCTGCACCGGGTCATCCTGGCCGAGATCGGCCACTTTACCTCGGCCACCATCCACTACCCGGGGACGCAGGTATCTGTCATGGCCGACGACCTGCTCCCCGAGATCTTCACCAACCTGATCGGCAACTCCGTCAAGTTCGGTGGCCCGAAGGTGGAGGTCTGGATCACGGTCGCGGAGGACGGCGGGAAGGTGGAGGTGGAGGTGAGCGACTCCGGGCCCGGTATCCCCGATGACCTGAAATCCCACATCTTCCACCGGTTCCAGCGGGGCCCCTCCAAGAAGAGCGGCAAGGGTCTCGGCCTCTACATCACCCGGATGCTCGTCGAGCACTACGGCGGGGAGATCCGGGTCGGCGATCGCGTCCCGGGCCAGCCCGGGCAGGGGGCCGCCTTCCGGTTCACGCTGCAACGGGCCCCCTGAGGTTGAGGCCGAAGAGCATTCCATGACGGATTACGCGATACGTTGAGTACTACGGGAACGTTCTCGGGGGCTCACCGCCCCCGCCGCGTGGGCATCCCCCGCCGGTGTTCCGGGAACCAGTGATCCATCCTGCCCCGCCGACCGACGTGGCGGGCTATCCTCATCGGGGGAGGGGCCGGGAGGGGGCGTACCCCCTCCCGCACTCGTGCCGGTGAAACGCCCTGAGGCACAGAATGAGAGGAAACGATGTACCCCCTACTCAGCTGGAGGGGGAGACCCCCCTCCCGGTCCCGCCCCCATGAGGATAGGCTGAGCCGGGGGTTTTTCGCGGGAACCAACGTGGTGCATTATCCACAGGGGGGAGGGGGGCGCCCACGCGGCGGGGGGGGACGGCAGTCCCCCCCGGGAGCGTCCCGGCAGTCATTTCACTTCGATATGGGGCCGGATGGGACGCAGACCAAAAACATCCTCATCCCCCAACTTGAAGGCTCGTGTCCTGCAGTCATCCTCATCCTCGGGGTCGCCGACCGTACTTTTATTTTCTCACCCCCCCAACCGGATCGAAACGGCACGCGATAGTAGTCTAGTGGCAGGACAG
>JAJRDA010000108.1 GCA_028678665.1 Methanomicrobiales archaeon
CAATGGCGTCGGCGCCCAGGGCCAGGGCCTTTGAGAAGTCCGGGGAGATCCGCAGGCCGCCTGTGATGACCAGCGAGACCTGCTCCGCCCCCCGCCGATCCAGGTGCTTCCGTGCGCGGTGCAGGGCATAGATCGTCGGCACCGACGTGGAGTCCTTGATGAACCGGGGGGCGGCTCCGGAGGCACCCGGCCGGCCGTCAATGGTGACGAAATCGGGGCCGGCGGAGAGGATGGTATCCAGGTCCTCCTCGATGTGGCCGGCCGCGATCTTCACCCCGATAGGCTTTCCCCCCGATTCGTCCCGCAGCCATCGGATCTTCTCCTGCAGGTCGGCCGGTGTGCGGATGTCCTCGTAGGTGGCCGGGCTGAGGATATCGGTGCCCGGGGGATACCCCCGGATCCGGCCGATCTCCTCGGTCACCTTCTCCCCGGGGAGCATGGCTCCCAGGCCCGGCTCCACGGACTGTCCGATCTTGATCTCGATGGCGTCAGCAGCGCGGAGATTCTCCCGGGTGATGCTGTACCGGTTGGGCACGTACTCCAGGATGTACCGGTACGCGTGCTGCCGCTCCTCGGGGTGGATGCCCCCCTCCCCCGACCCGATGGCAGTCCTGGCCGCGGCGCTCCCCTTCGCGAGGGCGATCTTCACCTCACGGGAGAGGGCCCCGAAGGACATGTGGGTGACGAAGAGCGGGGTCTCGATGACCAGGGGCTGCGCTGCCGCGGGGCCGATCACCGTCCGGGTGTTCACCGGCACCGTGGCCTCGACGGGCAGCCGGGCGATCTGGGCACCCAGGACCAGGATATCATCCCAGGGGACCGCCGGTTTCAGGGTCCGCATCGGCTCGATGATCGAATGCCCGGTCACCGCGATGGCATGGATGTCATCCATCGTCGTTTCCAGTGAATCGGCGTGGCGGGCCCACCGGGCCGGGTAGGAGAGGGAGCCTGCCGGAGCGGCGGGCTGTTCCGGCGTGCGATCCGGTGCAGGAACCTCGTCCGGGGACAGCAGCCGGAGGTGGGTCCGGTCCGACCCGCAGATCGGGCACTCCCAGCTCTCGGGCAGGTCCACGGGGTGCGCCCCTGCCGGGATCCCGGCAGACGGGTCGCCGAAAACCGGGTCGTACTCAAAGATGTTGCAGACATCGCAGCGGTATCGGGTCATCAGGATACCTCCACGCAGAGTATGATCCGCATCGGACGTGAAGGTTTTCAGGCCCATCCTGCGGGAAGCTTTCGGGTCACCGCAGCACCGGTGCCGGTACGCCCCGCGATGCTCAGGAAATATTCATCTCTCCCGGAGGATATCCTCCCGTATGCATGCCTCCACTACGGTTCTTTTCTTCCTCCTCTCTACTCTGGTGCTGGTTCCCATGGCGGCATCCGGCCACGGGATGATGTGGTCGGTGGAGGAACGGGTCATCGGGAACGCGACCCACAGCGAGATGGAGGAGCTGATGGAGAGGATGATGGAGGGAACCCTGACGCCGGCCGAGGAAGACCGGCTGGTGGACCTGATGAACCGGAACCCTGCGGGTTACAGCACGATGATGGGCCGGATGCTCCAGGACCGGTACGGAATTACAGGTACTTCCTGTGGATCCTGGCAGGGGATGCCATTCATTGGGATGACAGGGATCCTGATGACCGGCGCCATGGTCCTGGGCCTGCTGCTGGCCACAGTCTGGCTCATTGTTGGCCTCCTCGCCATCATCTGGCTTCTCCGCCAGGTATCTGCCCGGTGATCCCGGGACGGGGTTCCCGGTCGTGTCCGGAAGACCCGGGGGAGAGAGCCCTAAGAGGGCACCGGTGGACGGCACCCCTCACCCTGATCCCTCCCCCCCATCCTGTTTCGCCGGAGGCACCACCAGCACCTTGTCCACCCGTCTGCCGTCCATATCCATCACCTCGAACCGGTACCCCTCCCAGGTGACGTGTTCTCCCGTGGCAGGTATGTGGCCCAGGGAAGAGACCACAAAGCCGGCAAGGGTGTCGAAGTCACCTTCCTCCTCTCCCGGGAAGGGACCCAGGCCGAGCCGGTCCCTGATGTCCTGGACCGGGAGCAGGCCATCCACCAGCCATGAGCCGTCCTCCCGCTGCAGGATCTCGGGCTCCGGCTCCTCTCCGTGCGAGGGCAGATCCCCCACGATGGCCTCGATAATGTCGTGGAGGGTCAGGATCCCGGTGACCCTCCCGTACTCATCGGTGGCAAGGGCGATGTGCACGGTAGAAGTCCGGAAATGCTCGAGGACTCCCAGGGCCGGCCTCCGCTCGGGGATATAGAGCGGTTCCTGGAGGATGGAGGCCAGATCCGGCGTTTTTCCGGACATCACCTGCGCCCAGAGGTCCCGGACCGTGATGACCCCGATGATGGCATCCTCCGGTGAACGGTACACCGGGTACCAGGTGTGACCGCTCGCGATGATCTTCTGCCAGTTCTCCTCCGGAGGGGCTTCCAGGTCCAGGGCTACCATCTCCACCCGGGGCGTCATCAGGGCGGTGAGCCTCCGGTCGCCGAACCGGAAGACCCCCTTCACCATGTCCTGCTCGGCCGCCTCGACGATCCCGGCCCTTCGCCCCTCCTCCAGCACCATGGCGATCTCCTCCTCGGTGATGGGGGAGACGCCCGCGGGCGGGACCCGGAGGATCCGGAGCGCCAGGTCGGTGGCCCCGCTCAGCACCCAGACCACCGGGGATGCGGCCCGGGCCAGGGCCTGCATGGGCCGGGAGAAGGCCGCGGCAATCTTCTCCGGGCTGTTGAGGCCGAGCCGCTTGGGCACCAGCTCCCCGAAGACCAGGGTGAGGAAAGTAATGGCGATCACGACGCTCCCGAGGGCAACCGGTCCTGCGTACGGGGCCAGTGCCGGGATCTCCAGCAGCCAGGTCTGCAGGTACACTGCGAGCGTGGTGCCGGCAAACGCACCCGCCAGGATCCCGATGAGAGTGATCCCTATCTGGACCGTGGAAAGGAACCGGTTCGGGTCCTCGGCCATCTTGAGGGCGGCCCGGGCGCCGGCATCCCCCTGCTCGGCCAGCTGCCGCAGGCGGCTCTTCCGCGCCGAGACCACGGCAAACTCCACCATGGCAAAGAACCCGTTGGCTGCAATGAGCAGGAGGAGGACCGTGATCTCCAGTGCGAGTGGCATGGGCAGGATGCACCGTAGGGGAGGGGACGAACACTAGGATCTGGTGCCCGGCAGCCTTAAAGGAGACGGGAAGGCCACGGCAGGGGTATCCGGCAGCGAGCGCCCACCCCTGGCCACAGATACCTTCATCCCCCCGGGCATCCTTGTTTTTCTACCGGGAGTTGTTGCCATTCCGAGAGACCCCAAGAAAAAATCCGACGCCACTGATCCCAACGCCGTGGACGAGACGGGAGCCCCCATCGTCCGTGTCCGGCTGCCCAAGCGGTGGGCACGGGAGCAGTTTGCCATTGCCGAACTGATGATGGGGGCGAACCATATCCGGGTCCGGTGCATTGACGGGGTCACCCGCATGGGCCGGATCAAGGGCAAGATCAAGAAGCGTGCCTGGATCCGCGAGGGGGATACCCTGATCGTGGTCCCCTGGTCTTTCCAGGACGAGAAGTGCGATATCATCTACCGCTACCTCCCTCCCCAGACCGACTGGCTGAGGAGAAACCGGTACATCTGAACCGGGCGGTGCGGGAACCGCATCGTCCTCCCTGGATCCGGACAACTCCCCTTTCCTGTATTTTCTTCCCCATACCCAGGAACCCGAGCTCTCGCTCAGCTTGAAGAATAGAAAAAAGAGGTTCCCGACGGAGAACCCCTCCTCACTTCTTCTCGGACGTGGTGATCCCGGCGAGATCCCCAATGATATTAATAATCCGCTGGTCGGCGGGCACGATGATCTTCGTGTTCTTCGAGAGCGCGCTGTCGATGACCTCCAGCTGCTTCAGTGTCTGGGCGTTCCCGGTGAAGTACTTCTGGGCCGCCTCGTTGATGAGCCGGATGGCCTCCGCCGCCCCCTCGGCCTCCAGGATCCGGGACTGCTTGATACCCTCGGAGCGCTTGATGGCGGCCCGCCGCTCCCCGTCCGCCTGGGTCTCGGTAGCGGTGGCGAAGTCCACGGCGGCGATCTTCTCGTTCTCGGCCTTCACCACCTTGTTCATGGTCTCCTGCACGTCCTGGGGCGGGTCGATCTCCTTCAGTTCCGTCCGGACGATCTCGATCCCCCAGTTGGCCGTCTCCTTCCGGAGCGTCTTCTGGAGCTCGTCATTGATCCGGCCCCGCTCGCTGTTGGCTGACTTCAGCGTGAGGGTACCGATGATGTTGCGCAGCGTGGTCCGGGCCAGGGACACGATCTGTTCCTGGTAGGCAAAGACGTTGTACTGGGAGGACTTCACGCTCTCCTCGTCGTCCTTCACCTTGAAGTACACCTGCGCGTCCACCCGGGCGTTCAGGTTGTCGTTCGTGATGATCACCTGCGGTGTCGCATCCACCATCTTCTCGGTGATGTTCACCGAGTAGAGTTTCATGATGCCGGGCAGGACCCAGTAGAACCCGGGGCCGCCGTACCGCTGGAACTTTCCCAGGAACTCGATGAGGACCCGGTGGGTGGGCCGGACGATCCGGATACCGAAGATCACATAGACAATCAGGATACCGATGACCAGGTACAGGAGGTTGAAGCCCCCCAGGTACAGGGCCACGAGGATGATCCCGAAGATGAGCCCGGCGAGAAAGCCCGGCCCTCCTCCGGCAGATACGCTATCGGATTTCATGCGGGTAACCTCGCTCTGTTGAGGGGCTGTCGCATCGCCCTTCGAGAGGCGTCTCCAGCGCTCATCACGCCAGTCTGCCATACCGGAGCGTGGGAACGGGGAAGGCGTAAAAGTATCCCTGTGGAAAAGGGAGGGGTATGTTCAGTAGTTCTCGCTCCAGACTTCGAAGTAGCCCCGGGGATGCAGGTAGGCCGGGCACTTCTCGGGGGCTTCGGACCCCGGGAGCACAAGACCGCAGTTCCTGCACTTCCACCGGGTGGAGGCGCTCTTTTTGAAGACCGTGCCCTCCTCCAGGTTGGCCAGCAGCTTCCGGTACCTCCGTTCGTGGTCCGATTCCACCTTCGCGATCTGCCGGAACGTCCGGGCTGCTTCCGCGAACCCCTCCTTCTCCGCCGTTTCTGCAAAACCGGGGTACAGGGTTCCCCACTCCAGTTTCTCCCCCTCCGCCGCCTCAAGGAGGTTCTCCTTCGTGGACCCGATTACGCCCGCCGGATAGGCGGCGGTGATCTCGGCGGTGCCCCCTTCCAGGAGCGTGTAGAAGAGTTTCGCATGCTCCTTCTCATTATCAGAGGTCTCCTGGAAGATGGCTGATATCTGCTCATAGCCCTCCTTCCGGGCCACGCCCGCAAAGAAACTGTACCGGGTCCGTGCCTGCGATTCGCCGGCGAACGCCGCGAGAAGGTTCTTCTCGGTTTTGCTGCCTTTCATCTTCATGATTGTCATCCTCGGTAGTTACACCCCCGTGGGACTTGTACCGTCGCCGGGGTGAGAATGCTGCACAGTCCCATGTGCACCCCGTGCACATATGGGTATGCGCCCGGTCACCGTGCCGGGCAGCGGGGGCATTTCCATCCCGGGGATCCATGTGGGAAGCGCCGGCCGTTCCCGCCGGTTGTGGTGCTCCGTTCCGGGTGAGACGGGGGCATCACTCAGGGGACGCGGGGGAGGCCGCCCGCACCCCGCGCCATCGCATCCCCCACTTCACCAGCTCCGGCACGATGAACGCCGTGGATGCCAGTACCATCACGATCCCCCAGTCGAAGAGGTCCAGGGGCACGGTGTCAAAGATGGGCCACGCGGGCGCCCATTCCGTGATGAGCACCTGGGTAGCCAGGCCGAAGAGGAAGGCTGCCCAGAGCCAGCGGTTGCGGAAGAGACCCGTCTCCAGCACCGGGGTGCTCCCGGAGCCGCTGGAGGAGAGGGCAAAGAACTGCTGGAACATGATGATGACACAGAAGGCCATGGTATCGGCCTTCACTGCCATTTCGGGCCCGCCGCCCAGGTACCAGGTGAAGGCGCCCAGGACGACAATGGCCAGGAGGAGCCCGACCAGCACCATCGCCCCGGCAAAACGCGGGGTCAGGATGCGGCCCTTCGGGTCCAGGGGCGGCCGCTTCATGATGTCGGGGTCACCGGGGTTCATGGCCAGGGCCAGCGCCGGGGGGCTGTCGGGGATGATGTTCATCCAGA
>JAJRDA010000109.1 GCA_028678665.1 Methanomicrobiales archaeon
ACCTTCGCGGACCTCGCGGCGGTCGAGAGGTCCTACACCGGGATTATTGCAGCCCTCCACCGGGACGAGCAGGTGGAGCTGCTCGTCCCGGACCGTCCGACGGAGGGGAGGGTGCGGGCCCTGCTGGGATTGGCAGGGGTCGATCTCTCCCGCATCCGGTTCCACCGGCAGGAGTACGCGGATGTCTGGTTCCGGGACTATGGCCCCACCTTTGTCGTGCACCCGGAGGATGCGCTCTTGGGCATGGTCCACTGGCGGTTCAATGCCTGGGGAGGCAAGTACCCGGAGCTGGCCGGTGATACTGTGATCCCTGAGCAGGTCTGCCGTGCACCCGGCATGAAGGTATTCTCTCCGGGCATCGTCCTGGAAGGGGGTTCCATCGACGTGAACGGAAGGGGTACGGTCCTCACCACCGAGCAGTGCCTGCTCAACCCGAACCGGAACCCGTCCCTCTCCAGGGAGGAGATCGGAGCCTACCTGCAGGAGTACCTGGGGGTCACCACCGTGGTATGGCTGAAGGAAGGCATCGCGGGGGATGATACCGACGGCCATATCGATGACATCGCCCGGTTCTCGGATCCCTCCACCATCCTCTGTGCGGTGGAGGAGGACCCGGACGACGTGAACCACGACGCACTGCAGGAGAACCTCCGGATCCTGCGGGAGGCCAAAGACCAGGACGGCCGCCCGTTCACGATCGTCCCGCTGCCGATGCCCGGCCCCGTCGACGGCGGGGCCCGGCTCCCCGCCAGCTACGCCAACTTCTATATCGGGAACCGGGCAGTGCTGGTGCCGGTATTCGGCGACCCGAACGACTCCCGGGCACTGGCCGTCATCGGGGATGCGTTCCCGGGCCGGCACGTCGTCGGGATTGATTGCCGCGCCATGGTCCATGGCCTGGGTGCCCTCCACTGCATCACCCAGCAGCAGCCCGGACCCTGATACCGGAACGGTTAACGGCGGTACATGGCGATGGTGGTCCCGAACTGGAGGATGTGTCCCCGCATGGCGTTCACCATCTCGTGGACATGGGATCCCGGCGGGATGTCCAGGAGGGTATCGAGGCCGTACACCCGGAACTGGTACCGGTGGGTGGCACCCTGTGGCGGGCAGGGACCGGTGTACCCGATCGTTCCATAGTCATTCTCACCCTGAACTGCGGGGACCGGGGCGGTGACCACCGGTGTAGTGGGTATGCCGGCAGGGATCACCGGGAGTGGCGGCAGGTTCCAGATCAGCCAGGGGCAGAAGGAGCAGCCGGGCTCAAACGGGTTCGTCACGTACAGGGCCACGGATGCAGCCGACAGGCCTTTCAGGATGAGGGGGGGGGAACGGTTGCCCCCGTCGCAGGTATAATCCGGCGGGAACTCGCCGAACCCGAGGGAGACGGTCAGGGGTTCCATGGCAGGCCTCACCGGAATGTGGGCTCGCGCGGGGAAAAGGCCTCCGGTCCGAGGAAAGCGATCCCGGTTCACCCCGACGGATCCGTGACGTGTGGGCAAAGCTCTATATCTCCGGCACGGGAAGGCTAGGCTATGCCAGAACGAACACCGTTGCAGATACTGATCTTCACCATCCTCTTCCTGCTCGGGGTGTGGATAGCCCTCTCTCTTGTCACGGCAACGGGGAACCTCTCCTTCCTCTGGGTGGCGGTGATCGCGCTCATCATCGCGGTCCTCGTGGCCGCAGCCTTCAAGATCGCGGACCAGTGGGAGAAGGCTGTCGTCCTCCGGCTGGGAGAGTTCCGCGGTCTCAGCGGGCCTGGCCCCTTCTTCATCATCCCGCTCGTCGAGCGGGTGGCCTACTGGATCGACCACCGGATCATCACCACCACCTTCAAGGCTGAGAAGACTCTCACCCGCGACACGGTGCCCGTCGACGTGGAGGCGGTCCTCTTCTGGAAGGTGGTCAACACCGAGAAGGCTGACCTCGAGGTGGAGGACTACCGGAGCGCCATCAGCTGGGCCTCCCAGACTGCTCTCCGGGAGGTGATCGGGAAGTCCTTCCTCGCGGACATGCTGGAGGGGCGGGAGAAGCTGGACAAGGAGCTGCAGGTCATCATAGACCTGCGGACCGAGCAGTGGGGCGTGAAGATCTCATCGGTGGAGATACGGGACATCCTGATCCCCACGGAGCTGCAGGACGCCATGTCCATGCAGGCGCAGGCCGAGCGGGAGCGGCAGGCCCGGATAATCCTGGGCGATTCAGAGAAGCAGGTGGCCGCGAAATTCGAGGAGGCAGCACGATCGTACGTGCATAATCCCACCGCGCTGCACCTGCGGGCCATGAATATGCTCTTCGAGGGGCTGAAGACCCGGGGAGCAATGATGGTGGTGGTGCCTGCATCCATCCTGGACTCCATGTCCCTCGGCGACACTACCGGGATCGTGGCCCTGGCCAGGACCATGGCGGAGGAGAAGGAGAGGAAGGAAGAGACGGGAGGGGGCGGGGAGTCACCGCCCTCACCACCGGGCCAGCCCGGGAAGAAGCCCGGGTACTGATCCATACGACGTGGCTGAACCGGGGCACCCCGGAAGCGGTATTCCTCCGGATACCCCTCCATCCTCATCGGGGCAGGGTGACGGGAGGGGGCAGAGCCCCCTCCCGGTCCCACCCCCGTGAGGATATCCCCTCCTGACTTCTCTCTGAAGAGACCTGTGAACGATCAGGAAACCGTCCTCCCCGGTTCCTTTCCTCACCCTCTCAGAACAGCCCCGCAGCGGCGGCCTGCCGCAGCTGCTGCAGCACCTCGCTGTCCGTCAGGTCGTGCCACTCCCGGTAGGCGTCGGCCACGGCAAAGGATGAGCCGGTCCGGATGTTCAGGCAGAGGACCAGGTCGGCCGATTCCGCCAACCGGTGCACGGCCGCCTGCGACCCGGTGGGCACTGCGACGAGCACCCGGCGTGGCCCCTCCGACCGGATGGCATCGACCGCAGCGAGCATCGTATAACCGGAAGCGAGGCCGTCATCCACGACCACTGCATCCCTGCCCCGGAACCCGGGGCCTTTCCTGCCGGCAGCGAATTTCTCCACCCGTTCCCGGATGCCGGCCCGGGTGCGGGCGATGGCTTCCGCCACCATCTCCTGGCTCATGCCCAGGCGTGCCAGGAGATCCTGATTCAGAAAGACCCGACCGTCCCAGGTGACGGCCCCGAAGCCGGCCTCAGGGTTCCAGGGGATCTGGACCTTCCGCACCACGGCCAGGTGGAGGGGCGCCCGGAGCGCGAGGGCCAGGGGAACTCCCACCCCCACCCCGCCGGCCGGGATTGCTGAGATGAGGGGATTTTTGAGATCCGGAATTCCCGCCACAAAGGGGACGAGGGCTCGCCCCGCATCCTCCCGGTCCTGGAAGATCCCGGAATGGTCCCGGAGCTGCGGGTCCTCCCTGATTCGTCCAGCAGTGTCCCCCACGGTCCTGCACCCTCACCCATCCCTGTGCCCGGGCAGGGATAAGACTTCCCTCCTGGAAGCACCGCCTTTTTCTCCCCGAAAAGACCACCTCACCCTGATGCAGGAGATGACACTCACGCCCATCGGGGTGGTCCGCTCCCCCTTCCTGACCAGGAAAGATGCCCCGCGTCAGGGGCGGCTCTCGCCCGTCGAGTCAATGATTGAGATCGACCCGGCCTATCGGGAAGGCCTCCGGGATATCGCGGACCACCCTCAGCTGATCGTGCTCACCTGGCTCCACCGGTCCCGGCGGGATATCCTCACGGCCACTCCCCCCGGTTCCATGAAGGAGCACGGGGTCTTTGCCACCCGGTCCCCGGAACGGCCCAATCCCCTCGGCCTGGGCCTGGTGGACCTGGTGAGGGTGGAGGGTTTGCGTCTGACAGTGCGGGGACTGGATGCCATCGACGGGACACCCGTCGTCGACATCAAGCCATTCCACCGGGACATTGACTGCCCCGCGGATGCTGCGGAAGATCAATAAGGTTCCATCGATCTTTCTCATCCGGTCGGCACAGGGGCGGGATGCTCCGTGGTCCTCTCTCCCTGCCGACCCGCCTGAGGTTTTCGGTCGGGACATGGCGGTATGCTCTGTTCGTGTATTACTACCGGGACGCTCTCGGGGGCTCACCGCCCCCGCCGCGTGGGCGACCCCCGCAGGTTTCCTGTCACAGGAAGCGAGCCGGGGAAAACACCGGACAATGGGCTATCCTCATCGGGGGAGGGGCCGGGGGGGCTGGCCCCCTCCCGCTCCATGTCCCCACACATGTCTGTGGTGAAGATCCCACGCTCTTTCCGTCTGGGTGTCCGCGGCCTGGGTCCCGCGATCATCCCCGGGCAGTAACCTCATCTTTATCATGCTCCGGCGTCACATTTTGTGCTGCAAACAGGGATCTTTCCCCACGAGGAGCGAGTACCATGTCCAAGAAGAAGGTAACAAGGACGGGGGCACCGGCCCCGGAGGGATGTGACGGCGTCTGCGAGACCTGCCCCTCCCATGACCCGAAGACCCAGGAGTGCAGCGGCCTCCCGCCGAAGGCAAAGATCGATGTGAAGCACGTGATCCTCGTGCTCTCCGGCAAGGGGGGCGTGGGGAAGTCAACGGTGGCCGTGAACCTGGCCTATGCCCTCTCCACCCACGGCTACCAGGTAGGGCTGCTCGACCTGGACATCCATGGCCCCAACATCCCCATCATGCTGGGGATCCAGGACCGGAAACTCTCCACCCTGGGAAACCTGATCGAACCGATCCGGATCACCGGGGCCCTCTCCGCCATGTCCATGGCCTTTCTCCTGCCCGATGTGAGCACCCCGATCATCTGGCGGGGCCCCATGAAGATGGCGGCGATCCGGCAGTTCCTGGAAGAAGTAAACTGGGGCGAACTGGACTACCTGGTGGTGGACCTGCCGCCCGGTACCGGCGACGAAGCCCTCTCCATCGGCCAGCTGGCCCCGAACGTCACCGGGGCGGTCATCGTGACGACCCCGCAGGATGTCTCCACCGTGGACTCCCGGAAGGCGGTGAAGTTTGTGGAGAAGATGGGATTCCGGACCCTGGGCATCATCGAGAACATGAGCGGCATGGTCTGTCCCCACTGCGGCAAAGAGATCGACCTCTTCGGCGAGGGGGGCGGAAAGCGGGCGGCCGAGGAAATGGGCGTGCCCTTCCTGGGTGCCATCCCCGTGGACCCCGAGATGCGCAAGGCAGGGGACGAGGGCAGGCCTTTCGTGATCCGGAGGGGGGCCGAGAACCCCACCTGGAAGGCCGTCGACGCGGTGATGGAAGCGCTCGTCAAGGTGGTCGAGGGATAGATGGACCACGCTCACATCCTTGCAGGGACGGGAAAGCCCCTCCCCATCTATTCCTCCCTCGTCGCATGTTTCGACGACATCAACCGGCTCCCTGACCTGCTGGAGCCCATCTACCTGGAAACCCAGGGGTATGACGAGGAGACCCTGGATCACCTCCGGTTTGCCCTGGTCCGGGTCCAGGTATACGCCGATATCCACCGGTACGAGGACATGGAGCATACCCAGAAGGCGAAGTACGTGGCCCAGGTGCTGGAGAAGGTGGTCTTCGGCTCACTCCTGCTGGAACGGGAACCCCAGGGCAACGACTAAAATCCCCGATTCCCCCTCCACGTCTCATTCCAGTGAACGGCATACAGCATAGAAACAATTAAATAGCATACTAAGCAACTTCCTTCTACCTCCTGCAGAGCATCGGTGTTGCCGCTGATCCCGCGGCAGGGCCATGTCCCGGGAGGGAGTCTCAGGTTCAGCTGCCCGGCAGGGACGATCTGCATATGCCGGGCAGCATCTGCAGGGATCGCAGTTTCGGACGTTCTTTTTTCCGCCTGGTTTCCGGATCACCGCGATTTCTCTCTCCTCAAAAAGTCCCGGACCTCCGGGACGGTGAGGGAACAGACGACGATGGGAGAAAAAAAGAGCAGGGAGGAGTGGCTCAGGTCCAGACCTCGTCCGTTCTGACCCGTGCCATCATCTCCACCGGCAGGATAAAGATCTTGCCATCCCCGATCCTGCCGGTTCGGGCCGACGCCCGGATGGTGCCGATTGCAGTCTCGGCCTCTTCGTCCTTCACGACTATCTCAATCTTCACCTTGGGGAGGAGGTCCACCTCCATCTTCTTTCCCCGGTACTGGAGGGTAATGCCCTTCTGCTCGCCGCGCCCCTTCACGTCGATGACGGTCAGGGCGATGAAGCCCTTCTCTTCGAGGGCGCGTTTCACGTCGTCC
>JAJRDA010000110.1 GCA_028678665.1 Methanomicrobiales archaeon
GCTCAGGCCTTCCATATGAACACCTCCAGGAGCACGATCCGCGGGCCAGTATCCTCAGGATCAGGATTAATGGGCATACTGCCAATACCTGGCACTTTCACAAACCGGGTCACCGTGACCCCCGGCTGGCCCCCGGGATACGGGATGAGAGGATCGGCGAACCGGTAGCTCTTCACCTGCCCTTCACTCCTGTCATAGTAGTACACTGTGGCGGACGCAAGGATGGAAGATCCTTCGCCGGTGGTCTGCTGGGCGGCGATGTTGCCGGTCATCAGGAAGTCCCTCCAGAAGCGTTCAAGAAACTGGGGGCCCTGGTTGTTGTACACAAACGTCTCCAGTTCCGAGGTGGCCGTCGCGTTCTCCGTGGCATTGAAATTGGTGGGAGCGTCCATGATCTTCAGGACATCAGCCCCCACCTGCTCCAGCTGCATATCGGTGATGTGGGTGTCCCCCGGTGTGTACACGCTGGTGGAGCCCAGCACCATGTACGCGGTGAGGATCATGACCACCCCCGCCGCGATCCCCTCCATCGTATAGAGCTGCCCGTGGGTGTTCACCATATGGCCACCTCCAGGATCCCGGGGAAGAGAGCCGGCTGGGTGACGTTCGCCGTGTTGTAATCGTACAGGAGGGTGCCTGAGATGAGCGTGCGGGGGACATACGCTGCCATCCCGTCTATATATCTCGGATCCTCCCCGAACTGGTAGACGATGTCCAGCCCTTTCGTCTGGTCAAGGATCACATCCGGGATGCTGCTGATGGAAAGGTTGACCCATTTCCCGACCGGCACCGCTGGTTGAGGAGCGGGGGGATTCAGGTTGGCCAGCGGTTTCATGGTATCGGTGAGGGGATCGTGGTAGACCACCGTGATCGTGCCCCCGTTGGCGACAATCAGGTCGTTGAAGATATTTCCCGTGGAATCCTGGATGGTGATGGACCGCAGGCTGGCAAAGTTGGGGGGTGTACCCTGATAGTAGGGATTTGAGGTCGGAAGGCTACAGATTTCGTTGAGGGGGTCATCGCAGTTCTGAGCCCACGCTGCCGTATCGGAAGGGATTAAACGTGTATCCAGATCCGCAAATGCGTCCGGGTTCACGTGCGAGTTGTTCAGGAAGCCTTCCAGGCCCAGGTTCACCGTGATATTGTCCTGCGTGGGGTCAATCACGTACGCCGGGCTGTAGATGAATTTGTCGACACCCCCCTCCGTCCTCTTGTAGAGCTGGGGACCGGAGAGGCTGACCCTGAAGTACTGGTACTGGCTGTTCGGCGGCATATATTCAGTGACGGCGTGGAACCGGGGGGGAGTTTGGGGGGGGGTTTTGTTGGTGATGGTCGCAGAGGAATACTCCTTGATCTTCACATACCTGCGGATGTACCCGTACCTCCCCTCCGGGTAGGGACTGCCCACGGAGAGGACGGGCTGGTTGTTCAGCCGGGTCAGCGTGATGTTGAACCCGTAGGCAATCTGCCCGAAGATCAGCGATTTCCTGTATTGCTGGTAGTTATTTACCTCGAATGCGTCGTCAAAGAATCTGTTGATCCTGCGCTGCGACAGGATATTGGGATTTTCACGCGAGACGGCAAGGCCGAAGCGGACACTCGACCCTGCCGGTTGTCCCCCCAGGATCTGGGCGGGAGTGTAAAAATCCCAGGGTTTTGAGTCTCCCGCCATGTATCTGTCCGGCTCTGTCGGCTCTCCCGGGTCCTCCGCCAGGATGACGGCGGTGCGGTACGCCACCGCGTCATAGTCGATGGACGTCGTGCGCTGGAGCCCGACGAGCAGGCTGGGGACCATGTTGGCGACGATGATGAGGGAGAAGATGAAGATGGTGAAGCCCACCAGGAAATCCACCTGGGACTGTCCGGATTCGCCGTTCAGGGGGATGATCTCAACCCCCCGGTGCGTGCATCAAAGGTGAGTACCGTTGTCCCCGACTGTGACGGAACCGTGAGCGTATAGGTCTCGCCCTGGAGCATGAGCTCGGTCTCGTTGACCCCGTGGCGGGAGAGGGCCTCACCGATGGGGGTTTTCTGCTGGGTGTACAGCTGTGCCGGAAGGATCAGCTGGTCCAGCGGGATCCGCTCTTCCGGGAGGGGGATCTGCACATCCACGCCATTCCATCTCCCTGCCGTGTACTCAAGGATCCGGGTCATGTTTTCGCCCCGGTACCCCAGCGTCCAGGTCCGGGCGCTCCCTGACCGGTCCACCCGGATCCCCATGACCTGGGTGAGTTCCATACCCGCCAGGTCCACGAGGCCTTCCTGTTCGTCCGCCCGGAGCGCTTCCAGGGCCTCATCCAGGGTGAAGCGTTCCTTCGCATACACCGTGATGTCGGTGAGCCCCCCGTTTCCACCTGAGGAGCCCTGACCGGGGATCGAGCACCCGCTGCAGAGGAGGGCCAGCACCAATGCGAGGGAAAGGACCGGGTAGAACCGGAAGGAGCGCATCATACCGTCGTATCGATTTATTTCTTCGAACAGATGATAAACATTATGTTTTTCAACAATCCTTTTTCAGGACTGCTGCACCCCATTTCTTTCATTTATTGGGTTTTAGCTCCGGTCCTCAGGTGAAAGGCCGACGGAAGGGCTGCCCGCAGGCCGCGAGGAATCCGTGCGCGGTGGAAGTACCCGGGGACCATTGGGGGAGATTTCCCTTCCCCTCCTCCAGACTGACCTCACCGCACGATCTTGGCGATGGGGATCTCCAGGATGTCCTCTGCCCCGGCGGCCTTGAGCCGGGGGATCAGCTGGTTCACCTCCGCCTTGGGCACCACCGTTTCCAGGCTGAAGTAGTCCAGGTTGTGGAGCCGGCTCACCGTGGGGGTCTTCATGGCCGGAAGCATGCCGATCACCGCATCGATCCGGGCCGCGGGCACGTTCATGGAGAGGAGCACCCGTGTCCTTCCCTCCATGACCCCCCGGAGGAGGGTCAGGATCTCCTCGATGGCCCCGCGCTTCCCCGGGTCCTTCCAGGCTGCAGGGCTCGCGATGACCACGGTGTACGACTCCATGATCTGGCCGATGATCTTGAGGCCGTTCCGGCGCAGGGTGGTGCCCGTCTCGGTCAGGTCCACGAGCACGTCCATGAGATCCGGAACCTTCGCCTCCGATGCCCCGAAGGAGGGGAAGAGCTGGACAGGGATCCGGAGATCCTCGAAATAGCGCCGGGTGAGGTTGGGGTACTCGGTGGTGACCCGGCTCCCATGCCGGATCCGGGTGGGGTCAGGGATCTGCTCCTCCTGGGAGACCGCGACCACGATCCTGACGTTTCCCTCGCCGGTCTTGGAGTAGGAGAGGCTCGCCACCTCCACCACGTCTGCGCCCGTCTCCCGCACCCAGTCCAGGCCGGTGATCCCCAGGTCGAACGCGCCCATGGCAACGTAGGTGGGGATCTCCTGCGGCCGGAGGATCTTCACCTTCCCGATCCTGGGATCATTGATCCGGGGGTTGTAATCCCGGTCGGTCCGCTTCACTTCAAGGTCCGCCTCCTTGAAGAGCTGGAGCGTCTGCTGCTCCAGGCTGCCCTTGGGGAGTACCAGCGAGATCATCGGAAAAAACTGGGCGCGGGGATGCGATAAGGGTGTTGTCCCTTCAGTCCAGCGTGTGCACGACGAGGCCGCTGTACAGCTTGGGCTCGAACCATGTGGACTTGGGGGGCATGACGCCGCCGGCATCGGCAACGGCCATGACAGTCCCGATGGAAGCCGGCTGCATGGCGAAGGCGGCGGCGAACCGCCCGCTGTCCACCATCTCTTCCAGGGCGGAGAGGGGCAGGGTCCCGCGGATGTACTGCAGGCGGGGATCGCCCCGGGGATCGGCGATGGAGAGCAGGGGTCCCAGGATCTCTTCCTGGAGCGTGGTCACGTCCAGGGGCGGCGGCGCACCGGGAGGGGAAGCGGGCACCTGCCGGGAAATCTCGTGCCACCGGCCCCCCAGGTACAGGTGGATGACATGGATACGGGAATCGGGGGCGCCCTTCGGCCGTATCTCCCGGGACTCCGGGTCCGGCCGCGGTGCAGCCATGACCCGGAACCTGCCGGCAACCCTCTCCATGAATCCCTCCGGGGAGGAGCCCCCCAGGTCCGTCACCAGCCGGCTGTAGCCGTGGATCCGGACCCGCTCATGGGAGAAGAGTACCGCCATGAACCGGCCGGACTCCGGCGTGGACCTGCCTTCCGCGCTCCGGGCCAGGGCTACGTTCACCGCCGAGGCCGCACGGTGGTGGCCGTCGGCGATGTACAGCCGGTTCACCGGGGCAAAGAGGCGCTGCAGCGTGGTAACGGGTGCAGGGTCGTCCACACGGAAGACCTGGTGGACTGCACCCGACGGGTCTTTCACCCGGGCGACGGGTTCTGTGCCGGGCCGGATCATGGATTCTACAAGAGGACCGATCCCGGAGGTGTCCCGGTAGACCAGGAAGACGAGCCCCGTGTGGGCGTTCACCGTGTCGATATGGCGGGTCCGGTCCTGCTCCTTGTCGTACCGGGTCAGCTCATGCCTGCGGATGAGCCCGGTGCGGTAGTCCTCCACGTCAACGGTGCAGACAAGGCCGGTGAACGCCATGCCATTCTGCTCCACCCGGTACAGGGAGAGGGAAGGGCGGTCATCCCGGATCAGCACCCCGTCCCGGATCATCTGGAGGAACCGCTCCCGTGCCCCGCGGTACACCGCCGCATCAGAAGGGGGGAGGCCGGGCAGAAGGGCATCGGAGCGGCTCACCGAGAGAAAGGAGAGGGGGTGGCGCCCGATGCACTCCCTGGCTTCGTCGGCGGTGACCACGTCATAGGGAACGGCTGCCACCTCCCGTGCCAGGTCCGGCCTGGGGCGAACCGCGGTGAAGGGATGGATGCTGACCATGGGTGCCGCCGTTGACTCCGTGTAGCCGGTATATTTTTACCTGCCGGTATAACTAGATCACTACCCGGCACCGGACCATGACCCCGCAGCACCCCACCATCCGCAGGGCCCGCAGGGAGGACGTCCCCCAGATCCTGGAGATCGAGAGGGAGGCCTTTCTCGAGCCCTGGGAGGAGGAGGTCTTTCTCCAGACCCTGGAGTGGTGCCCCCGCACCTCCCTCGTGGCAGATCTGGACGGGGTGGTGGCGGGGTTCCTGGTGGGATGCCTGGAGTCCACGGGCGAGGCCACGTTTGGCCACATCTCCAACCTGGCGGTGAGACCCGGGTTCCGGAAACGGGGCATCGGGTCCCGGCTGGTCCTGCGGGCCGAGCGGCAGTTCCTGCTGGAGGGGGCCGGAGCGGTGCTCCTGGAGGTGCGCACCTCGAACACCCCGGGCCAGTCCTTCTACCGTGCGCTGCAGTACCAGGACGTCTACCGGATCCACGCCTACTACTCCAACGGAGAGGACGCCATCGTGATGATGAAGGAGCTCCGGTTCTAGGCCTTTCCCCGGCCCAGCTCCTTATGGGCCCGGGCCAGGTGGTGGGCGGCCTGGGCGCCGATGAGAGAGAGTTCGCCGGCCAGCACTCCCCCGGCCACGATCTCGGCGAATTTCCTCGCATGGGAGCCCGGCGGATCCCCGCCGCCTGCCACCCCGAGGAGCGCGAGCGCCTCCTTCTGGGTGTCCAGGCCGGTGCCGCCGCCGACGGTACCCACCTGCACGGCGGGAAGGGTCACCGATACGTAGACCCCGCCCGGGACCTGCTCGATGGTGGTGATGCAGGAAGACCCCTCCACCACGTGGGCCGCGTCCTGCCCGCAGGCCAGGTACAGGGCCGCGACGACGTTGGCGGCATGGGCATTGAACCCAAGGGAGCCGGCCCGGGCGGATCCCAGCAGGTTCTTCCGGTAGTTCACTTCCGTGAGCAGCGTTCCGCTGGTCTTGAAGACCTCCCGGACCAGTGCCTCCGGGAGCCGGACGCCGGCCACCACCGTCTTGCCCCGGCCCAGGATCATGTTGATGGCCGCGGGTTTCTTGTCGGTGCACATGTTCCCGGAGAGGGCCACGAGCCGTGCACCGGTCTCCTTCTCGATGATCTCCGCCGCCTTCTCGCTCGCGATGGTCACCATGTTCATGCCCATCGCATCCTTCGTGTCATACTCCAGCCGGACAAAGACGGTGGGGCCCGCCAGGTAGCACGCGGCCCCCGTGAGCTTCCCGTGGGAGGTGGTGGCGGCCGCCGCCTCCTGGAGACGGGGGAGGTTCCCCTCCACCCACCGGA
>JAJRDA010000111.1 GCA_028678665.1 Methanomicrobiales archaeon
CAGGACCTCACGGAAGCCGGTGAACCGGCTCTTCGTGGGAGTGCCTTTTTTCGTGTAGAACAGGGCTTCCCCTGTCGTGATCAGCAGGTAGAGGCCAAGGAAGAAGAGAAGAAACCCGCCCACCACGAGAAAAACCAGGATCAGGGTGCGCGTGGAGAGCCCGAAGGGAAGGAGTGAGACCACGGGAGAGGTTACCTCCAGAATCCACTCGAATAAGGGGGTCATCTCATACAGGGCCCACTCGAAAATATAGGTCTGGCCCAGGATGGTGATAAGGATCAGGACCGCCGAGACGAGGAATACACTCCCGATGGCGATGCAGACCAGACCGAGGGCGGTTCCCAGCGCCTTCACGACGAAGAACCGGGAGAGCTGTTCGTCCGAGCCCTTGAAGACCCGTGCGACGATGACGACAAAGAGGCACAGCACGATGACCCCCAGGATAAAGAGGGTGAAGTAATCCTGGAAGAAGGGTAACGGTGAAGGTGACACGGTATCATCGGCTGCCGCTGCCACCCCGATGAGGAGCGGCAGGAGCACGGGTCCCAGCCAGCGAGGTCCCATAGATAGAGATCGGCGCGCTGATAGATAAGGCTCTCTCCTCCCCCTCAATAATCGGACAGCCGTCGCTGGGAACGCATTTCGGGAACCAGCGCGCTCGCTTCCAGCCACCGGTACCCTCCCAGCCGCCCGGCAAGGACCGGGATGGCACCGGCAAAGGAGGGGCATTCCACGGGAGGCTCCCGGAGGGCCTGCCGCGTCGCCTCCCGGACCACCCAGGTACCCAGGGGTGCCCAGTAGTCGGAGGAGACCACCCGGACCACGAGGACTGTCCCGGTCCTGCCCAGGCGGTTCAGGTGCTCGGCGACGGCCAGGCGTGCGGAGTAGTAGGCTCCCGTGAGGGGGGAGTAGCCGTGTTTCCGTTCCCGCTCGCCGTCCACGACCACCAGGTCCTCCTCCCCTCCCCACAGGGAATGGCGGCCCCAGGCCTCCACCATCTCGAACCGCCAGGGGCCCGGTGCCAGCAGGCAGAGGATCCGGTTCCCGAAGAGCGTGGCCTCGTGGAGGCAGGCCGTCTCCATGGGGGGAGCGGTAAGGAGGGCCCTCCGGAGGCCCCGGAAGACCGAGTCGTCCACCGCGGTGATGGCCCACCGGGTGGGTACCATCCGCCGCCTGCGCCCCAGGAGGCCGGCCGTGAAGAGGCGGGCGATCCGGTACACGTCCACGCCGTCACGGTGCAGGAGGGTGCAGGCATCCCCCGCCCCCAGATCCGTATCGGAGGTCACCCGCTCCACCGGCCGCTCCACCACAGGGTTCCCCAGCACCTCCATCCTCCGGATCTCACCGGTGAGGCCGACGGGTGCCACGGTCCCGTCAAACGCGAGGTCAAACCGGGGCACCCGGTCGAAGGCCACCTGGACGTCCAGCGGCCGTGCCGAGAGCGCGATCTCCCGGAGCGCCTCCTGCTGGCGGCCCGGAAGGGTTCTCCCCCGGATGGTCCCGGCCCGGATCCCCACGATCTCTTCCAATGTCAGTCCCCGCGCGATCCAGTCCGGGGGCAGGTCGGTATCGTCGACCAGCAGGGGACCGCCCCGGACCGAGGGGTAACCCCGGCTGCCCAGGAACACGGAGGGGGCGGTCCCGGCATACTCGCGGGCCGGCCGGAGCCGGAGCTGGGCAAAGAACCGGGTCATCACCGGGCAGGCGGGGAGGCCGCAGAGGAGCCGTCCCTTGCACTCGGCGCAGCGCATCCGTTCACCCCGGAGGGAACCGCTGCACCCTCACCCGGTCCCCCAGCCGTGCCAGCACCTGCTCCACCCACTCCTCCCAGCAGACGGGCCCCTCCGGGACGAGAGCCGCCACTTCCTCTCCCAGCTCATCGTCGGTGGTGGCCACCGCTTCCGCAACCACGGAACCGGGTGCATACCCCTCCCGCACGATCCCGTCGCTGTCCCGGTCCACGATCCCGAGGACCGGGACGCCCCGGTGTGCGCAGATGTGGCCGCAGACGGCGGTGGTGTCATCCCCAACAGCCAGTACCCCGCAGATCCCGGGGTGCAGGCCGCGGTACAGGTCCACCCCGCAGTGGTCCACGACCTGCACCATCCCCACCGGGGGAGAGCCCCCGCCCGCCCGCGGCGGGGCATGGCGGATCATCCCGCTCTTGCACCACGCCCCCTTCAGGTCCAGCGGCCCGGCCCGGGCCAGCTTCGCAAGACCATGGGGTTTCGGGGCAAGGCCGCGGACAGGTTCCACCACGCCGTTCTGCTCCCGCAGCACCACCGTCTCCTCCGTTGCCGTGCCGATGACGATCCCGTTCACAAAGACCGCTTCCCCGGGCCGGCAACCACGGATCCGGCGCACGGGCTCCACCTCCCCCGGCCCCGTCTTTCTCGCTTGGACGGGATAGCCGGTCCTCCGGCTGATGGCATCTGCGAGGGGGCGGTCCCCCCCGTTCCAGACAGAGATGAGAGCAGGGCCGCACTCCACCTGGACCAGGCCTCTCCCGATCCCCAGGCGCCGCGCCACGATCTCGCCGAAGACCCGGCCGGAATCCGCGGTCTTGCCCCGGTTCACCAGGTACACCGGGCCCGTGACCCTCGGGATGACCCGGCTGGGGGGTTCACCGCAGAAGGTGACAGGGAGGCCGGATTCCTCGGCGGCGGTCCTCGCCATGACACCGGCGACGAGAATCCGGGGGGGTGAGAGGAGAAGCCGGAGACGCGAGACGTCCCCCGCATCAAAGGCCTCCGGACCATGGACCACCATCACGGATCGGGAGAGGATCGGATCTTCCCGTGTCCCACGGGCCCGGGAGGGCCGGCGCCTTTTCCGGATCTCGGCTCCCCTGCCCATCCCCGTCAGAACCCGGCTTCAGAAACCGGTGGGTTTCCCGTACCGGCCGTTCTTCTGGGTCTGGACACCCGCTGCGGAAGACCAGCCACCGGACCCCTCGGACACAATCAGCCGGACGCTGTCCGTGTAGTAGTTGGAGGACCAGTGGTAGGCCCACCAGCGGTTCACGCCCCTGACCTGGATCCAGACCGCCAGGTTCGCGTCCCCCGGGGACTGGAACCCGGTGAAGAGGGTGCTGTCATACACGAACCGTTCCGACCTCTCCCCGGCGGCGTTGACACTGCACCCGCACCCGGATGCCGTCACGTTGTACCGTGGCTGGAGGAGGGGTTCATTGCCCCCGGGCACATCGGTGGCGATGACCCTCCCTGGCCGGACCTGGAGGACCAGGTCTTCCTCCCAGGGTCCCTGCGACCCGATGAACCCTGCGGTGCGGGCCAGTCCTGCAAGGAGAGACGGTTCGCCCGGTGTCTCCCCGAACCGGTCGGCATGGATCTTCAGCATCGAGAGGGTATCTGCCTCCAGAATCGTGAGCTGCCACCCCTCCGGGCGCTCTGTGAACTCGCCCCGCGCCAGGGCATCCACGAGTACCGCCCCTTCCGGCCCTCCAGGGAGCGGGAGTATGAGATCCATGTCATGAAGGGGCGTATCGGTCCAGACCTGCACCCGGTAGGTGAGGGTGGAATCCAGGGTGGTATCATACAATGTTCCCGCAATGGCGGCACCCAGGGGGTTGGGTACCAGCACGACACCGATTGCGACCAGAAGCAGCACCGCGATTCCTGCCAGGATCGGAAGACACCTCATCTGTGGACTCCCCGGGACTTTTTCTCCACCATCCCGGTGGTCCTTTCAGATGAAAATGGTTCCCCGGCCGTTCGGGGAGGATCCTGATCAGGGGGCAGGGTGGAGGAGAATTCGCCATAAGGGCGGGATCGGTGGCGACTCCGGGCCCTCCCCCGCGAGAGGAGAGACGGAAGGGTGGTGGAACCGGATCATCCCGCACCGCCCGCGTGCCCCTCTCCCTCTGCGGTCCCCGCCACCTCCTGCATCTCTGCCGCCACCGAGATCAGGCGCAGCCACATGTTCAGCGCGGCACGCAGCGCCGCGATGTCGTCGGCCTCCACCTCCAGCACCACTGTCTCGTCCCCTTCCAGCCGGACAGTGATACGGGAGCGAGGGTTGATCTCCTCGTTCTCCAGGATCACGGCCTGGTGGATGGCGGCGGCGTGCGGGGTGGTGCACCGGAAGACCGCGGAGTGGGTCACGGGCACACCACCATCCGGACGGTCCTCCCCTGGATGCCGTCAAAGGAGAGGGAGCCGGGGGCCCCCTCCGGCACCGCCACCGCGGGGAGGAGCGGGGAGAGGACCGAGAAGAGGCAGGGATCCTGCACCTGCACACCTTTCCGGAGCAGGGCGGCACGCCGCTCCTCCTCCACCGAACAGAGGAAGAGATCGGCCACCACCTCCCCGCCCGAGATGACCTGGAGACCCAGGCGATGGCCACGGCTCCCCAGGATCAGGACCGTGTCATGGGAAAAGAGGGGATCGGAGAGCCCGGCCTTCCCCCGCGGCCGGTACTCACCATTGACGGCAAAGGCCAGGTCCCGGCACAGCCTCCGGACCCGTTGCGCGGGTTTCCGGGAGGATGTGACCAGGATCATCGGGCCTTGAGTTCCTTGGTGGAGGCGCCCCGCTCCTTGAAAAGGATCCGGTGCCCGCAGTAGGGGCAGCGGACGTTCACGTCGATCTCGACCTTGTGCTTGCACCGGGCACACTTGTACACGCCGGGCATGGGATCACCTCTCTCTCGGCGCCGTGGGCTGCTCCAGGCTCCGGAGGGCGATGCGGTAGTTCGGGGTCTGGGGCACGTACGCGCCGCCGGCGAAGGTGTAGCCGCACTTCCGGCACGCCCAGATACCGGTCCCCTGCCGCCGGACCGCGATAACGTCGCACTGCGGGCAGCGGTGGGCCGCGCGGGAGATCTTCTCCACCTCAACGACCCGCTTCCGGATGAACCGCCCGTACCTGCACCCGAACCGGCCGGCGCTCCCCGAGATCCGACCCTTTGCCTTTCCCCTGGTGCTGCTCATGGATGATCTCCCCGAATGTGTCCCGTAATATATGTGCGCGGTGCTTTTTAAAGTTACCCGGCGGGGGTTTCCTCTCCTCCCGCAGGGAAATGGTCTGAAACCGGGGGATGGGACTATCCTCACGGGGGTGGGACCGGGAGGGGGCTCCGCCCCCTCCCGTCTGCCCTCCCCCGATGAAGATAAACTCTTCAATCGGTTCAAACCGTTGCTGAGGGAGATCAGGTGACCGGTGACCGACGGATTACGTCCGCTCCTTCAGTACCCGCATCTCCCCGGTGCCCCGGGAGACCTTCTTCACGAGCCCTTCCAGGTCCACCTGCATCCCGCCCGGGATCTTCACCACGCAGATCCAGGAACCGTCCTTCTGCCACTCCTGCTGCTCGATCCGGGCCGCCCGGTCGATCTCCCCGTAGGCCCGCGCGGCGTGGTCCGGCGGGATCCGTATCGCCACCCGGATCTCCTCGAACCGGATGGGGATCAGGGGCCGCAGCGCTTTCATGGTCTCCTCCACCACGTCGTTCAGGGGATGGAACGGATCGATGGTCACCCGGGCCTCCTCCATGGCCATCTCGATCCGCTTGGCGGGATGGGGCAGGCCGGTCTGGGGATTGATCGCGTGGCGGGCTATGAAGGTGACCACCTGGTGGCGCTTCTCCTCGATCAGCGCCCTCCGCTGCTCGGAGGTCATGTGGATCTCGCCCTTCAGGATGATCCGTTCGGCGATGGTTTTGAAGTCGGTGGTCTGGAACGCCTTCTCCAGCGACTCGTCGGGTGACTTCTCGCCCCGGGACGCATTCTCGAAAATAAAGATGGCCGCGACGGCGTCCTCGATCTCCACCTTCTCGCCGTGGCGGATCCGGACGGCGAGATCCGGGTCCACGAGCACCTCGAACCGGTCCCCGTGGGTCTCGAGCCGGGCCACCACCGCCCGGTCCAGCGGGATCATGCGGCGCCCGGCTGCTCGAACTTCTCCACGAAGGAGGCCACCTCCTCCTTCGTCATCTTGCGGAAGAGCTTCCCGTCCAGTTCGATACAGCCGATCTCCACGGTGTTCACGTCGAACTTGCCCTCCGTGGCCACGTGCAGCGCCTTCAGGCCCAGCATGATGGCTTCGTTGATGGTGGTCTTGGGATCGTACTCCTC
>JAJRDA010000112.1 GCA_028678665.1 Methanomicrobiales archaeon
CGACCATCCCGCCGCTCCTGGCCCGGGCACTCCGGATCATCCGCGAACGGGCACAGCACCTGGTGGAGGCATCCTTCAACGAGCCGCTCAGCGAGACCTTCTCCCCCGAGGAAGCCCCTCTCCTGGCCATCAGCCCAAAGGACACCGATGTTCCGGACGCCCCCCCGCTGCAGGTGGCCAATGCCCTGATCCTGGTCTATGCGGCCGGCCTCCTCTCTTCTCCGGATGACGGCCAGGCGCTGGAAGAGCAGGAGCAGTACGTGCTGCAGCTGATCAATGCGCTGAAGAAGAGCCAGCGCTGAGCGCCCGGATCACCCTGGAGGGGATCATCCCGGTCCCAACTGCCGCGTGGGCGACGTCCCCCCTTCGGAGAATAGGGTGAGCGTCGTTTTTCTCTGGATCTCTGCATCCTTGGGGTTTCAGAAACATGGTGCGGGAAGGGGCAAGGCCCCCTCCCGGTCCCTTCCCACGAGAATAGTCCTGTCTCCAGGATGAGGGAGAGGAACGACCTCCTGTCCCGGAAAACCAGCGGGGGGTGCCCACGCGGCGGGGGCGGTGAGCCCCCGAGAGCGTCCCGGTAGTACCAGTACTCAAGAACTTACGGAGGAAAGAATCCCAGCAGAAACCGCGTCAGCTCCCTCAGGCTCAGAGGGAGTCGATGCTGACCCGGTCAAAGTCCTGGGTCGCCTTCCGGATATCCGTGACCCCGAAGGCGGTCTGGACCGAGGTGATCTCCAGATCCACCGCGGCGGAACAGACATAGTCCAGGAGATCGACAGAGAGTTCCCGTTTCTCCCTGCTCTTCCGGAGCTGCTCCATGAGAGCGGCCATCTTCTCCGGCGGCTCGAGGCGGAGTTTGGCCAGGCTCGCCACGCACATGTAAATGCGAGTCAGGTTCCGATCCGGCCCGGTGATCGTGTCAAAGAAGTTCCGGATCACCTGGGCCTGGTAAATCTCCCCCGCCATCGTGATCAGGAGTTTTGCCCTGCGGGTTAAATAGTTGCTGGAAAGGTCAGCCCTGCAGCAGACCCGGATCCGCCATTCGTCCCTATTTCCGCGTGGAAACGATCTTGATGATGTCCCCGTCCCGCAGCGGGTGGTTCTCCTTGATCCTCATCTTCTTCCGGGCATCGACGGCATAGAGGAACCCCTGGCCAATGTCAGTGTGGACGCGGAATGCCAGGTCCTTCGGCGTCGCGCCCCGCTTCATCAGGAACGCGTCGGGGAGCACCCTTCCCTGCTTGTCGGAGTACTTGTGCTCGTCCTCCACGGGATAGACCACGATCTGGTCCAGACCCTGGAAGACCACCTGGTTGATCATCTGGGGGACACCGGTGCCCCCGAACTTCCCCATCATCTCCTGGATCCGGGCGAGGCCGGTCTTCTGGGCTCCGGTAAGGGACTCCGGTTTCAGGACCATGAAGGAGGGATCCCCTGGCACGTACCGGATGATGCCATGGGTTGTCGCGTTCCGCAGGGCCAGTTCGCCCGCAGCGCTGGCCAGGGGGACACCCATGGCCTGGAGCTCCCCCATCCGCTCCGCCGGCGCCTCGTCCGCCTTGTTCCCCACCGGAAAGAGCGGTTTTGCGAGGGCGAGGAGCCGGCCGCAGAACCGGATCAGCTCCTCTTCCGACGCCCGCGAGAGATCGGTCCCCATTTCCATATCCACCTGGTGGATAATCTCCCGGGTGATACCGAGGCCGGCCAGGAGATCGGCGAGGGCCGTATCCAGGGAGAACGCGTGGGTCTGGGCCTGCCGCTGGAGCTTGGACCAGTGCTTCTGCAGGATCCCGTACAGCCACATCGTCATCTCCAGGGGCAGGAACCGGATATCCTCCCGGGGATCGTGGGTGCCGATCCCCACGGGATTCCCCTCGCTGTCAGTGCCCCCGCTGGCGTCCACCACGTGGATGATGGCATCCGCCTCCCGGAGGTGGTCCAGGAACTGGTTGCCCAGGCCCCTCCCCTTGTGGGCATCCGGGACGAGGCCGGCCACGTCGATGAGACCCACGGGGATGAACCGTACCCCGTCCACGCAGGCGGCGCAGGTGATCCCCAGGCTCCGGCAGGCGCAGGGGGTGCGCACGTAGGCCACGCCGTGGTTCGCGTCGATGGTGGTGAAGGGGTAGTTGGCGATCTCCACGTTCGCCAGGGTCGCCGCCTTGAAAAAGGTGGATTTCCCGCAGTTGGGCTTCCCGGCCAGTGCTAGTGTGATCATACCACTCCCATTTAAATGAATGGACCCTATTAAATTGTGATCATGGCGTTCACCAGGAAGGAGATCTTCTATTTCCAGCGTCCCGGTGAGGAGAATACCGCGGACGCGGCCCGGATGGCAGTCCAGCGGGCACAGGATCTGAACCTGCGCCGTATTGTGGTCGCGAGCACCACCGGCGCCACGGCGCTGAAGTTCCTGGAGGCGATGGAAGGGACCCCCCTCGAGCTGGTGGTGGTGACCCACGTGGTGGGCTTCTCGTCGCCAGGGGTCTGGGAATTCTCTCCTGAGGCAGCGAAGAAACTCCGGGAGAAGGGAGTCCGTATCGTGACCGGGACCCATGCCCTCTCGGGCCTGGAGCGGGCCCTCTCCCGCTCGCAGAAGGTCGGGGGCGGGTCCCGGACCGAGGCCATCGCCGAGGCCCTCCGGCGTGTCGTGGCCATGGGCCTGAAGGTGGCCGTGGAGTGTACACTCATCGCCGCCGACCAGGGTGCGGTCAGCGTAACGGAAGAGGTGGTGGCCGCAGGCGGCACCATCAGCGGCGCCGATACCGTCTGCGTGATCCGGCCTGCCCACACAGCCTCCTTCTTTGACCTTCAGGTGCGGGAGATCGTGGCCATGCCCCGGGTGCGGTAACTGCATGGTCCTTGCATCCCTCCGGGAGGCCCTGGGCCTTCTCAAAGCCATGCCCGTCCTCTGGCTCACGGGCCTGGCCACGGGCACCATCGGGGTCACGGAGATCCTTCTCAACTACTACGGCGGGGGGTTCTTCGCAGGACGGGCTGCGATCCTGCAGATGGTCATCCTCCCGTTCTTCCTTGCCGGAAGCCTGGGCGCCATCAGGACAGGGGACGGCAGCCTCCCCGCATTTCTCTCCTCTGCACGGCACGGGTACTTCCGGGTACTCCTTCCCCTGGCCGTTGTCATGGCAGCGGCATTCCTGACGGTTTTCCTCGTGATGATTCCGGCAAGCCTGGTTTCAGGGGGGTCGCTTGCAGCGATGGGTCTCGTGGTCCCCGGGGTGCTGGTCCCGTTTGCCTTCTTCACCTACTTCACCGATGCCGCCGCTGTACTGGAGGACCGGAAGGTGCTGGACTCCATCCGGAGGAGCGTGGAATTCACCCTCCAGCATACCATGCCCACCCTCCTCTTCTTCCTCGTGAACCTGGCGTTCCTCTTCGGGGCCCTGATCCTGGCTCTTCTCGCGTGGAGCATCCTTCTCGCAGAGCAGCTGGCACCCCTCACCATGATGAACGCCACCGAGCTCGCGGCCATCACCCCCGCGGACCTGACCGGCCTCGTCGGGTCCGGCGGGATCTGGATCACCGCTGCCCTGGCGTTTCTCCTCCTTGCCTGCTGCGGCACCTTTGTCGTCGCCTACCGTGCCTGCTTCTTCCGGCGGCATACGACGGTTGCCACGGCGACCTCCACGCAGGGGGAGTACGACGAGAAAGGCCGGTGGTACCGGTACTAGAACCGGGACTTCCTTTTTTTCTTTCGCATGTGCCGGCGACGGTCCCTCCAGGATCCCCACGCAGTGTTGTTCCTTACCGATGGTGAGTGGATTACGATGGATCTGACTATCCTCACGGGGAGTGGGACCGGGAGGGGATTCGGCCCCTTCCCGTCGCCCTCACCCGAAGAGGATGAGGCGAGCTGACGGGAAATCACCATCACGATGCGAGGGTGGACCGATCCCATCTGAAAGGGATTCTGCCCTCCAGCCCCTGGTTACGGAATGCGGCAGGAACCTTTCACAGGAAGAACGCGAGTGCGAAGAGTCCGCCGCTCAGCGTTGCGATCAGGTTGGTACCTGCGTTCCCGATGTGGCCGGTATCCTCAAGGGTCGCCCCCACAAGACTGTCGATGTTGGTGCCGATGAAACCGGCAAGAGTGCAGATCCCGAGCATCGGGAGCGTGATCACCCCCAGGAAGCAGGCAGCACCGGCGACTGCCAGGGAACCGAGGCAGGCAGCGATCTCCCCCTCCAGCGTGATGCCCCCGTTGGTGCCGCGGGGGACAATCTCAAAGGTGGTGATGAGGACCGGTGCACTTGTCGTCATTCCGATCTCCCCTGCCACCGTGTCGGCGGCCGCGGTGGCAACGCTGCCGATGAAAAGGGCAGCAAACATCATGTTGCCGGTGAGGCCGAAGAGCACCGCTGCCGCCGTCCCCACGAGAAGGTTGGAGAAGACATTCACGTAGCCACGGACCCCGCCGTGGGACTCGGCGGCCCCGAGAGAGGTCTTGTAATCGAACCGGTAGCGGGTGGTGGCAGCCCCCATCATCAGGAAGATCAGGATCACAAAGAACCACCGCACATCGGCAAAGACGATCAGGATGACACCCACAAGGGCCCCCGAGAAGAGACCGGAGAGATCGGCGACCCGGAGCCGGTAGGCGAAGTAACCGAAGGAGAAGGCGATGAAGGCCGCGAAGGCCAGGTTCCTCACCGGCACCCGGTAGGCCAGTTCAAGGAAGAGGTAGGTGGTCATGGCCACCCCCAGGCTCTCCACCATCAGCACGTCGCTGCGGTTCTTGAGGGCCGACTTGAGGAGGATGGCAACGGTGACGCCGATCAGGCCGATCAGGAGCTCGAACCGTCCGAGGGAGAGCATGACAAAGAGCGAACCGGTGACGGCACCGGCCAGGTACAGGAGGTACGGGTGGAAACCAGGCCTGGCTGCCCGGAACGCCACCTCGGCGAATACCACGATGGCCACGGCCTGCAGGAGGACAAAGAGGGGGAGCCACCCGGTTGCATAGAGAACCGCCAGCGCCGCGAGGGAGACGGAGACGGATTTCGTGCCCTTTATCAGGAAGAGGAGGGCCGAGATGAGGACCATGACGAGGGAGAGGATCCAGGGAGGCTGGAGGAGGGGAGCCACCAGTACAAACGCGATGGTGAGAGGGATGGCCACCCATGTTCCGGCCCGCATGCTCTCAAAGATCTGCCGGCGGGATGGAAGAGCCTTTCGGGTCCCCGTGCCGGGGGCAGGGCCGGCCACAGTCGGGGATCGTTTGCGAGAGGTATATTTTCTCACAGGGACAACGCTTGCCTCAGGAATGGCTGACTCTCCGGAGATCCCCACGCAGTACGATTTCGCCGAGGTGGAGGGGCGCTGGCAGAAGACCTGGCAGGACGCGGAGAACTACTTTGATCCCGCATCCCCGAAACCCCGATACGTCATCGATACCCCTCCTCCCTACCCCACCGGTACCTTCCACATCGGGAACGCGCTCAACTGGTGCTATATCGACTTCATTGCCCGGTACAAGCGGATGAGGGGCTACAACGTCATGTTCCCCCAGGGGTGGGACTGCCACGGCCTGCCCACCGAGGTGAAGGTGGAGGAGATCCACCATATCACGAAGAACGACGTCTCCCGCGAGGAGTTCCGGAGACTGTGCCGGGAGCTGACGGCGAAGAACATCGCGCTGATGCGGTCCACCATGCGGGGTCTGGGGTTCTCCACCGACTGGTCCCACGAGTACATCACCATGCTCCCGGAGTACTTTACCAAGACCCAGCGGTCGTTTCTCCAGATGTATGCCAGGGGCTACATCTACCAGTCGGAGCACCCGGTGAACTTCTGCACCCGGTGTGAGACGGCCATCGCCTACGCCGAGGTGACCTACGACGACAGGAAGACCACCCTCCACCACTTCGACTTCGACGGGGTCGAGATCGCCACCACCCGGCCCGAACTGCTCGCTGCCTGCGTGGCCGTGGCCGTCCACCCCGGTGACGAGCGCTACCGGGGACTGGAGGGGAGGA
>JAJRDA010000113.1 GCA_028678665.1 Methanomicrobiales archaeon
CTGAACGCCAACAACATGGTCTATGACCTGGTGAAGGCGAACGGCAAGACGGGAACGATCGGCACGGTCGTGCAGTCGGTTGTCGAGCGGGCACTGGAGGACAAGGTCATCAAGACCGGCAAGAAGGGCAAGTTCTTCCAGTTCTACGACACCAAGGACCCGATGATGTGGAACGCCTACGCTGCGGCAGGGACCATGGCAGCCACCATGGTGAACTGCGGTGCCGGGCGGTTCGCCCAGGCGGTTTCTTCGACGCTCCTGTACTTCAACGACCTGCTGGAGCACGAGACCGGACTCCCCAGCTGCGACTACGGCCGCGTGATGGGGACAGCCGTCGGGTTCTCGTTCTTCAGCCACTCGATCTACGGTGGCGGCGGACCCGGTGTCTTCAACGGGAACCACATCGTGACCCGGCACGCAGCCGGCTTCGCGATCCCGTGCGTCTGTGTTGCCTGTGCGCTTGACGGCGGCACGCAGATGTTCGGCCCCGAGCAGACCGCCAAGGTCTACCAGGACACCTTCGGCCAGATCGACGAGTTCGCCCGGCCGCTGCAGGCCATTGCCAAGGGTGCCTGAACCCCTGCGTGAGTCTGAATGACGGAAGCCATATTTCCTCAGGTAAGGATCGTTCCAAATCGTCTCCTCTTTCCGGAGACCGTGGAGAGGCTCCTGAATGCGATCTGTGAGGTGGGCGGAATCAGGCGGATGGTCCTGAACGGACCCCGCCTCCCCGCCACCGTCACCGAAGGGCCGGGGCGCGGGTTACCCAACCCGCACGCGGCCCGGAAGGCAATCAGGGTCGCCGACAAGGAGATGGAACTCCAGGTCCAGGTAGGGTACATCGTGCTGGAACTCTGGGATCGTGAGATCATCCCCAAATTGAGAGAGGTATGTGACCAGACCTTTACCGGTTTCGGCTACAATCTCCAGGAGGGGAAGTTCATGAAGTCCCAGATGACCACCAGCGACTATGCCAAGTACGGCATCATGGAAGACGAACAGCTGCTCGGGATGGCGGACCCCAAGTCAAAAGGGGTTCCCCTCATCCTGCAGGGATCAAGGTAAGAGATGCCAATCGGAAGGGTTACCCAGGTAGTCGACTGCCGGGAGTCTATGGGGATGGGAAAGGGCGGTGGCATCGCCCAGCGAGGCACCATCTCCGAATGCAGGTACCCCGACGTCATCGTCGTGGGCATGTCTCCCGGCAGGCGCCATGTGACGAAACCGGTCTGCGACATCACCTCTGCCCTCCGCCGGGAAGGTGCAGAGTTCTCGGTGTCCACGCTGGTCCTGAACTCAGGCAGCGGTGTACCGGGTGACGCCCCCGCCGTCGCGGGAGCAGTCATCGGCGCATACTTCGGGCTGAACCCCAAGGAGATCCAGCAGATCGAGCAGCACAAGGTGGCAATCCTTCACCATGGAAATGTGCGATCCCATGTGGTGCACAAGGTGCGCAAGATCCTCGAGTCCTGCAACGTGCAGGCGGTGGTCGTCTCGCAGGCCCCCATCGACTACGAGGATCTGGCGAAAGCCGGCGTGAAGACCGCGTTTGTCATGCCCCCCCCTGACAAGGTCAGGACACGGGGGACCGTCATGGCGATCGTGAGCGGTGTCACCCGGGGCCAGACGCCCACGCGGGAGAATATCACGGAAGTCATTCAGGCAGTTATGAGGATCATGAAAACCCAGAAAGAGATGAGGTGAATCACGAATGGCATTTAAACCACAGTACGGACCTGGGTCCACGAAGATCGCCGAGAACCGGCGAAACTACATGAACCCGGCGTACAAGCTTCAGAAGGTCCGCGACATCACGGACGAGGACGTTGTCCTGCTCATGGGACACCGTGCCCCCGGTGCGGCCTATCCGACCGCACACCCGCCCCTCGCGGAAGCCGGTGAGCCCAAGTGTCCAATCAGGAAGCTGGTGACACCGCTCGACGGCGCCAAGCACGGCGACCGTGTCCGGTACATCCAGTTCGCCGACTCCATGCAGTTCGCGCCCTGCCACCCGTACCTGCGTTCCTACCTAGAGTCCTACCGCTACCGCGGTGTCGACCCGGGTACCCTCTCAGGCCGTCAGATCGTAGAGTGCCGTGAGCGGGATCTGGAGAAGATCGCCAAGGAACTGGTCGGGACGGAGATCTTTGACCCTGCCCGTACAGGCATCCGTGGCGCCACCGTGCACGGACACTCCCTGCGCCTTTCCGAGGACGGGATGATGTTCGACATGCTGGCCCGGTGCATCCTGGACAAGGGCACGGTCAAGTACGTCAAGAACCAGATCGGCGAGCCGCTGGACAAGGCGGTGAACGTGGGCAAGCCCATGGACGACAAGTGGCTCAAGGCGCACACGACCATCTACAACTCCAACGGCGGCACGGGCTTCCGGGAGGACAAGGAGTACGTGGAGTACGTCCAGACCGTGCACTCCCTGAGGACCAAGTACGGCGCCATGCCGAAGGAGTGAGGTGAACACAAATGGCGAAAATCGAGAGAGCCCAGAAACTCTTCCTTAAGTCTATGAAGGAGCGGTTCGCCGCGTGGGGAGAGGACCCACAGAGCACGAGGACGACATACAAGCGCCTTGGGCTGAACCAGTCCGCGAGAAAGCGGGAGTTCCTCGCTGAGGGAAGAGCCGTGGCCATGAAGCGTGGCATTTCGGCCTACGACCCGGTACGCTGCCACCTGGGCGGTATCCCGCTCGGACAGCGCCAGCTGATGACCTACGAGGTCTCCACCACCGGCGTCTTCGTCGAGGGTGACGACCTGCACTTCGTCAACAACGCTGCCATGCAGCAGATGTGGGACGATATCCGGCGGACCGTTATTGTCTCGATGGACCTGGCCCACCAGACCCTGCAGAAGCGTCTGGGCAAGGAGGTCACCCCCGAGACCATCAACGAGTTCCTCCACGTGCTCAACCACGCGATGCCCGGCGCCGCTGTGATCCAGGAGCACATGGTCGAGACCCACCCGGCGCTGACCGATGACTGTTACGTCAAGGTCTTCACGGGAGACGACGAGCTGGCAGACTCCATCGAGCCCCAGTTCCTGCTGAACGTGAACAAGCTCTTCCCGGCCAAGCAGGCGGACCAGCTGAAGGCACAGGTGGGCAAGTCCCTCTGGCAGGCCATCCACATCCCGACCATCGTGTCGAGGACCTGTGATGGTGGCACCTCCAGCCGGTGGTCAGCCATGCAGCTCGGCATGTCCTACATCGCCGCGTACCACATGTGCGCCGGTGAGGCGGCCGTTGCCGACCTGGCATTCGCTGCCAAGCACGCCGGCCTGATCGAGATGGCGACGCTGCTCCCCGCACGCCGCGCCCGCGGCCCCAACGAGCCCGGCGGCCTGAAGTTCGGTGCCTTCGCGGATATGATCCAGACGGACCGCAAGTACCCGAACGACCCGGCACGCTCCTCCCTGGAGGTCGTGGCGGCAGGGACCATGCTGTTCGACCAGATCTGGCTCGGTTCCTACATGTCGGGCGGTGTCGGGTTCACCCAGTATGCCACCGCGGCCTACACGGACAACATCCTGGACGACTACACCTACTACGGCATGGACTACCTGAAGGACAAGTACAAGGGCTTTTCCAAGGCCCCGGTGAAGCAGGAGGTCGTGAACGACCTGGCCACCGAGGTCACCCTGTACGGCATGGAGCAGTACGAGCAGTTCCCGTCGGTCCTGGAGGACCACTTCGGCGGGTCCCAGCGTGCATCCGTGCTCGCGGCTGCCGCCGGCCTGACCTGTGCAATCGGAACGGGCAACTCGAACGCCGGCCTGAACGGCTGGTACCTGTCGATGCTCCTGCACAAGGAAGGCTGGTCACGGCTCGGGTTCTTCGGGTACGACCTGCAGGACCAGTGCGGCTCGGCCAACACCCTGGCCATCCGGTCCGACGAAGGATGCATCGGAGAACTGCGTGGTGCGAACTATCCGAACTACGCAATGAACGTCGGGCACCAGGGCGAGTACGCGGCCATCTGTGCCGGCGCCCACTACGGCCGTGGAGACGGCTGGACATACGACCCGCGGATCAAGATCTGCTTCGCGGACCCGTCCCTCACGTTCGACTTCTCCGAGCCGCGCCGCGAGTTCGCTCGTGGTGCAATCCGCGAGTTCATGCCCTCTGGCGAGCGCTCGCTGATCATCCCGGCCCGGAAGTAAGCCCCCAACCCCAACTCTTTTTTCGGCGTCACTGTCAAGAGCGGAGCGGCTGCCCCCGCCGATGATACGGATCTTTCCGATCCATTTCCCATCCGGTCCGTATTCATGTGCGACGACTACCGGGACGCTCCAGGGGGGAACCTGCGGTTCCCCCCCGCCGCGTGGGCGCCCCCCTTCCGCATGAGGATCGTTCGCCACGTCGGATAATACAATCAACCGAGGCTCAGGCTATCCTCACGGGGGTGGGACCGGGAGGGGGCCCGCCCCCTCCCGCAGGATGTATTGAGAAAAGTCGTGGCTTTCTCAGGAGGTCCGGTTCACGGGATCCTCTCCGGGTGCGGGTGAACGGCAGCAGGGATCCGAGAAGAACCCCCGGGGGCAGGATCCTCCATCCTTCTTGGGGCACACCTCCAGGTTCCACCGGGGACAGTGCCCCTCGCGTTTCCGGGCACACCCCGTCACCTCCAGGGTTTTACCGTTCACGAGGGCATCCGCCACCTTCCTCCGGGCAGCGTGCAGGTCCCGCCAGGCCGTCTTGCGGGAAACCCCCAGCCGGGCAGCGGCCTCCTCCTGCTCCAGCCCCTCCAGATCCACCAGCTTCAGGATCTCCACCTCCTCAGGGAGGAGGGAAACGGCTTCGGAGTCATCGGAGGGCAGGCACTGGGGGGCATAGCACCGCTGGGCGTTTCCCGGCGTAATATGACGGCTCACACGGGGTCTTCCCCTGCCACGGGCCTGCTGGACGTTCAATCCCCGCTTTCCCTTCATGGTCACACGGTTTCCCTGTTCAGATGGCATCGCTTTCTATGAATGGTTTTCTCCATGAGGCCAGGGCCGGCTGGACCTGTTCCCGTGAATCGAACCGCGTACAAATCCCCGGTCCTTCCGGGGATACGGTTGCCCGTTCACGCGATCCGTCCCAGCTGTCCTGCCCGGAAGAGGCGCAGCGCCTCGCCGACCCGCATTCCCTCCGGACAGGAGAAGACACGGATCCCTGCAGCCTCGAGGGCATCCTGCCCGGTCCCGCCGATCCGGCCCGTGATCAGGACGGAAACACCGTGCTCCATGAGAATCCGGATCGCCCCCGGCTCCCTTCCTCCGCAGGGTCCAGGGAACCGGTTCTCCACCGGCCACCACTCTCCGGAGTCCGTATCTGCCATGATGAGGAAGGGGGCACGCCCGAAGTGCTCCTCACAGGGAGCATCCAGAGAGGGTTCCGCTGCGGTGACACAGATGATCACGGTTCGCACCCCTCCGGAATCGCCATACAGGAGTGGGTGGTGCAGGAGATAGAGCCTCTCCATCCCCTGCCGGGTCCGAACGCAACCACGGCAGATCGCAACACAACCTGAATTGCGTTAAGGTAAATTATCCTGAAATACTGACACCGGGTCCACCGTTTTCCAAATGACGGTTTTTACGACGAACTTTTCGAAACCTTTAATTGAGTACCCCCCAACTGGTAGATGAACCACATTTGGTTTAAAATGCTCTCGTGCTATCCTGCACGCAGGGAGGATGTTGAATGGTTGAGAACATTGTGTTAGGCATCGGATTGACTGCCATGGCCGGTGCTCTGGCTACCGTGGCCGGTGCAGCCGAGGACACTGAGTCTGATATCGGGTCGCAGGGTGA
>JAJRDA010000114.1 GCA_028678665.1 Methanomicrobiales archaeon
CAGGAAGGAACCCGGGCCCGGTCCCATGGCAAAACTCCCTCCGGTCAATCGGATACCCTGTTGAATCAGGAGGGGGTTCTGCACCTCTCCCCGTAACCATCCCGGATGAGGATAGCCTCTCTATCCCGTATCTCAGAAGATCGCCCGGATTCGGTTGTGGAATGGGTTGCTGGCCGTTTGCTCCTCCCTCAGGGAGAAGGGATTCCTCACACGGTTATTCCCCCTGGATCCCTTTCCGCCGATCACGGATCATGGCTCTCCGTTTGACCGGCAGTGGATTGCAGGGAAAGGAAAGACCAGTTCCCCCTGTTCCCTGCTGAATATTACCCTGGCAGGGAGTATTCCCGCGGCACCGCGTGCGTCAATGGGTGGTAAATCCTGTCCATGGTACCAGTGGTACACGGAGGGGGATCCGGCCCTCCTCCCGGACGAATACTGCCAGGACACAACAATATTCATGAGCAGTCTCTCCCTCCGTCTCCCGGGATCCTCATAACGCGGTTCCTTCCGTTCGTTCTTCCGGGTCCGGGACGATCCTGCGGACGGCAGGGTGGGAGGTACCTCGGATCCCATACCCCGCATCCCGGGAAAAGAAGGGATGAGCAATGCATGTCTCCCGGTGCCCCGACCGGGATCCGATCCCCTCATGCTGTTCCGCCCACACACCACCATCATCACCGCCAGGCAGCATATGGCTCCAGCCACCTCCGGACCCTGGATGGAATCCCTGGTGGGGGGGATAGACCGGGGGCTTCGCGATGAGATCACCAACTTTCGCAGAATGACCATTCTGCGAAAACCTTTATTTATTTGAGATTGAATAGATTCAGCGATGGAAAATGGTTATTTCTCCGAGTGGCTGCCGCGGTACCGGCATTACCTCAGAATGAGGAATTACTCTGAGAGAACCATTGACAGCTACGAGGAGGTCCTCCGGAGGCTGGCCCATTACCTCTGGCTGCGGCGGCACACCGACCCCTCGAAGCTGGTTTTCTACTGGAAGGATATGGCCACGGCACGGACAGACACACCTGTCGAAGCAGACACGATGCTCATCACGGACTTCCTCTCCTTCCTCACGTCCCTGCGGACCTACCGCCCCTCCACGATCCACCGGATCATCTCCTCCATCTCCTCCTTCTACCGGTTCCTCACCGCCCAGCACGGGGTATCGGCGAATCCCATGCCCGGTATCGAGCGGCCCCGGATGAAAGAGAAGGAACTGGTCTACCTGAAGCACAACCAGGTGCTGGAGCTCCTGGCGTCCATCCCGGATCTCAGGGATCGCCTGGTGATCCGGGCCATCTATGCAACGGGCGTCAGGGTCTCGGAGCTCTGCAGTATCACCCTGGATGACATCGATTTCTCTTCCCAGACGATCCGGGTGAAGGGAAAGGGAGGGAAGATCCGTATTGTCTTCATTGACCCTGAGACCCTGGAGGAACTCCGGGGATACATCGGCGATCGGAAGGCAGGGCCCCTCTTCCCAGGACAGGGCGGCCGGCCCGTCTCGGCCCGGACCGTGCAGATGATCTTCCGGAAGTACGCACCGGCGGGAATCACGCCTCACAAGCTCCGGCACAGCTATGCCAGCGAATTATATACCCGGTCCCACAACCTGCGGGTGGTGCAGGAGAACCTGGGGCACTCCTCCCTGAAGACCACAGAGATCTACCTGCACACCGACCTCGACGAGCGGAAGAAGGTGTACAGGGAGTTCTTCCCCCTCTCGGGCAACGGCGACTCATCGAAGGAATAAACCACCGGCTGCTATATCGCAGGAGCCCCCTCTGGAGAGTCCGGCTGCAGGGGATGACCGGCGGTTTCCGGGTCCCGGCCCTCCCTCCGGTACCGACAGGAGAATGTGAAAAAGGAAAGGGGGCCTTCCTCTACTCCATCATGCCGGACCGGAGGATCTGGGGGCCGGAGGGCAGTTCGATCTCTGCCACCGGCTTTGAGAGATCAGCCAGGTCGCTGGCCACCACCAGATCCCGGGAGACCGTGTAAAGGGTATCGTCAATGTACAGGGACCGCATCACGGCACCGGTCCACCAGTACGAACCCTCAGCCCCATCCCCGGGGAGGTGTCGCACCTTCCCCGTGAGGGTGAAGCCCTCATCCGGGTTCACACCGAAGACGTACGCCCCCTGCCAGTAGGAGGGGTAGTAGGGCATCCGGGCAATCCCGTCCACGGCCTTCACCGTGTTCTCGCTGACCGGGATGACGAGCAGGTTCTTCTCCTTATCGAAGAGGAATGCCTTGTGGTCCCGGAGGGCTTCCGAGTCGGTGCCGGCCTCGCCGATGACCAGTGCTTCCACCTGCGTCGGGTGTTCCACGTCCGACACGTCAAAGAGTGCCAGCTTGAGCCCGGAGACAGAGACGCCGCCCCATTGATTGGCCTCGGTCTCCTTCCCAATCCCGATCAGGTGGTTCTGGTCGTAGGGGTGGAGGTAGTCTGAGTAACCGGGGATCTTCAGTTTCCCGAGGACCGACGGCTTCGCTGGGTCCGAAAGGTCGATGACAAACAGGGGATCGATCCGCTTGAAGGTCACCATGTAGAGCCGGTCACCGATGAACCGGGTCGCGTAGATGCGCTCGTCCGGTGCCAGGTACTCCAGCTTCCCGACGGTCTCCATCTTCCCTGACAGCACGTACACGTTGTTGTATTCCATGGAACCGGCCCGGGACGACCAGCCGCTGACCGTGGTCGCCACCCTCAGGTTGCCGCCGTGCTCATCCATGGAGAACTGGTTCAGCAGATGCCCGGGAACCGATCCTTTCCCCCTGTACTGGATCTGCCCGTCCCCGATGGCAATCCGGTGGATGGTGGTCGTCTCCCGGGGGGTGAGGGTCTCCTCGTTCCGGATTACAGGGCCGTCCACAGCGACGGCATAGGCCACCGGGAGCGTACTCTGGTACGCGATGTACATATTCCCGCCGGAGACATACAGGGTGGTCCCATACCCCAGCAGGTAGGTCTCGGCGGCGGGTGCCGCACTCCCCGTGGTCCGGAACGCGCTGATCGTATAGTACTGGTACGAGGAGGAGGGGATATCGAAGTACCGGATCTCCGGGCTGATCACCGCTCCCTCAGCCCTCACCTCCGGCATGGGCATGGGATCCTGGATGTACACCGATTCGCTGGTGATGGCGTACACATATTCACCAATCATCCGCGCATCGTAGTAACTTCCGGTGAGGACGATGTCCTGCTCCAGTTCAGGATCAGACTTGTCTGCCAGCGAGTAGACGAGGGCATGGGTTTGAGTCCGGCCCCCATACCGCGGAGGCATCATCCCTGCCTTTTCGGCAGAGTCATAGACAGGCCCGCCGTCCCAGGACGTGCTGAGGATCACCAGCCGGTCCCGGTCCAGGAACATCTCCTGCGGAGAGCCGGTGATGGCCGTCTCGGAGAGGATCTTTGCCTTCTCGGCCGGGTACGCGTCAATGATGACGAGGTTATTTCCGGAAATGACGTAGAGGTACCTGCCGTCGTTCTTCACGAAATCCGCCTCGTCCACGCCCGCCACCTGGATGTTGGTGGTGGAGTACCCGGTCCCGGTGAGAGAGGGGATCGAGACGTCTGCCGATTGCTTGGAGGCGCCCGATTCCTGGGATATCCCGGATGAGGGGATCCCGGTTCCATTCGTCTCCCGGTACATGCTGCCCTGCCCGTACTGGGCCTGCATCCGTTCCAGATAGCCGCGAACTTCTGCCGCAGTGGTGAACGTACCGGTGACACCATCATCAGGGACTTCTGCCGATGGCTGGAGGAGGATGGTGCCGAGGAGGACTGCCAGCACCAGCAGGCAGAGGCCCGTGAAGGCCGCGATCCTGGGGTGAATCATTGTCTGAACCTTCCTGTGGGTGAAATACCCATGTACATGAGCCTAAGAACCCGATGGATAATGTATATTGCTTAAACTACGGATTTTTTCGTACCTAATCCCGTTTGCAGTGGCGCTGCGCACAGGCCAGCCTGCGGGGGAATGCATATCAGGGTGCACCGCCCAGAATCCCCTGGAGATTTTCAGGGTGATCCCATGCAGGCATCGCAGACCATCCGGATCGGTGAATTCTTCACCCCTGTACCGCAGCTGAGGACCCTCTATTTCGCGTACCTCCTCCTCTTCCTCGTACTGGTCACGGCCGTGTTCATAACCCCGGTGGCCCTCTTTGGTAATATCCTGGCATTCGCGGTGCTGGATCTTGCTATTCTCCTGCCCGCGGCCTTCGTGGCATGGTGGATCCCCCGGTACTACCGCTCAATGATATACCGCCTCACTGACACCGAAATGACCTGGCGGCGGGGTGTCTGGTTCAGGAGGACGGGGATCGTGCCCTACAACCGGATCACCAACCTGGACATCGTCCAGGGGCCCCTGATGCGGATGCTCTCCGTATCCACCCTCCGTATCCAGACGGCAGGCTACTCGGGGCAACAGGCAGGAAGCCCCTTTGGCGGGCTCGCCGAGATCACCATCCAGGGAATTCAGGACGCCGAGGAGCTGCGGGAGATGATACTGGGGTTCGTCCATGGCACCCGTCCGGTGGCGACCGGGTCCGATGCAGGGATCCAGGCAGGAGGGGCGGCGACAGCCCTTCTCTCCGAAGTGAAGGCCATCCGGGGAATCCTGGAGACCCTCGCCCGGAAGTGACCGGACCCGGTTCTCCCTTCAGTCCTTTGTCCACCACACCATCGCCTGCCGGCGGTGCACCGTGTGGTGGAACCCCCCGGTCCCGTCGGGCTCCAGGATCCGGGTGAAGTGCTTCCGGATGATCTCCTTCGCATCCGCAGGGGCATCATGCATCTGCGCCCAGTGTGCTGCTGCCTGGTCCGGCGAGGAGTAGGCCATGGACCAGTCGGCCTCGTAGACGCGGGCGCTGGCGCAGATGCCCATCTGGTGGAGCACGTTCGCGATGAAGAGGTAGTCCGGGTAACCGGCGGCCTCTCCCCCCTTCCCAAAGACGGCCTCCTGGAGATCCCGTTCCTCTTCCGATCTCCACCTGCCCGCCCGCCAGAAGAGGTACACGGCCCGGCGGACCGCGGCATCCAGCTTCCGGAGGGCAGCGGCGAGATCAAAAAATCCCAGGGAGTAGGCTGCCACCGCCACGTCGTGGACATCCACATCCCTCCCTACCACCGCGTCCTCCCACCTTGCCTGGACCGTCTGGAAGTTGGCGAGGCCGGCCGCCTGCATCCGCTCCCCCAGCTGCCGGAGCATCGCCGCGGAGGGATCGAGTGCGGTGACCCGGGCCACGCGGCGGGCCAGGGGAACCGAGAGCCTCCCGTCGCCGGCCCCCATGTCCAGTATCGTGTCGGTGGGTCGCAGGTCCATGTATCCCACCTCCTGCTCCGCCACCTGCAGCGTATTTTGGGTCATGGCCCCGTAAGCCCCTGCCCGCCGGTCCCAGGCAGCACCGGGGTCCCGGTCCCGGCGGGCCCGTTCCGGTGAGGCCGCATAGTGGAGCTTCCAGAGCTCGTTCCAGTCGATGATCCGGTCCATGGGAGAGTCTGGTGAAGGCATCGTGATAAAAGAATCTGCGGGACCAGATCATTACGGGAAGAGGTGTGGGGGATCACCATACGTCCGGCCACGATCTGCCATGCCTGCTCTGGCAACATTTCATTACACTCCCCCCGCCACACTGATCAGGCACCCCCGTAGTGTAGCGGTCAATCATCCCGGCCTTTGGAGCCGGTGACGGCGGTTCGAATCCGCCCGGGGGTATCTTCTCACGGGAGCGTGAACGCGGTCCAGAGATAGTACCC
>JAJRDA010000115.1 GCA_028678665.1 Methanomicrobiales archaeon
AACGCCTCCCACTACTGCGGCTCGGGCTACCGGGGCGAGAAGCACGGGATGCGGGGGGGCGTCCTGGAGGTGAAGGGAAATGCCGGGGACTTCACGGCCGAGTACCTGGCCGGGGGCCAGGTGATCGTCCGCGGGAACTGTGGCGACATGCCCGGCGTGGAGATGAAGGGGGGTACTCTCACGATCGGGGGGTCCTGTTCCCGTCCCTGCGGCAACATGACCGGCGGCACCTGCACGATCCTGGGGAGGGTCACCGGCATGCTCCCCACGTTCCGGAGGACGGGAACCGAAACACGGGAGCCCGGAGGGGTGATCCTCACCCGCTTTGAGGGGGATGTGGCGAACCGGGGGAAGGGAACCCTTTTCATAAGAGACTGGCAATACACTCTTTAGAATGCTTCAGCACTCGTGCGGGTACGAGGCGAATTTCCATTGCAAGAACTGCCAGAGCCCCCTCGTCCATGACGACCGGATCGGCCTCCACTGCCCGCAGTGCGGACGGCGCATCACCACCATCTGCCCGGGGTGCGGACGCCGGTGGTGATCAGGCCTGGTTGAGCAGCCACTGGACGTACTGGGCCCGGATCCGGGAGACCTCGGCGGAGGTGAGGTCTTCCTTTCCCTTCTTGTGGAGGTACCGTTCCAGCTGCCCCACCACCGACTCTGCCTCGGTGTAGTCCCTGACCTCCAGGTACACTGTCGCCCGGGCCACCGATATGGTCTCTCCGCAGACGTGGCAGAGCTTGTGCCGCTGGTAGCGGTCCACGTAGGTGAAGGTACGGCACCCGGGACAGCGTATCACCAGGTACATCACAGGGGGATATCTGCGGCGGGAGATATAGTTTCTCCTGCCCCGAATGGAAAAAAGGGAGGGATATCAGGGTCAGTAGACCAGGTTCAGGATGAAGACCGTGACCCCGATCGCCACGACCGCGATGATGACCGCAACCGGGCTCACATGAACGGCCCTCCGGTCCTCGCTCTCGTAGTAGTTGACAAGCCCCGCCGAGGAGATGAGCCTGCCGCCGCTCTTCTTCGCCATGCCGGTACAGTTGTTCCGTGGCCGTATAAATAGGTATCACGCATGAAGGGAGAAAGGGAGACGACGGTGGAAGGGCAGGTCCTCCTGGGGGGGGACCTGGAGATCCGTCCCGCGAGGCTCGTTCTCCGTGGCGGGAGGATCGTATCGGTGGAGGATCTCTCGCTTGCCCCGGACCTCTGGATCCTCCCGGCACTCTTCAACGCCCACACCCACCTGGGGGACACGGTGGCTATGGATATTCCCGTGGAGGGCAGCCTCGAGGAAGTGGTGACCCCGCCGCACGGCCTGAAGCACCGGATCCTGGAAGGGACACCACGGGACAGGCTGGTGGCAGGCATGCGGGCAAGCCTTGAGACCATGGAGCGCGGGGGCACCGGCGGGTGCATGGATTTCCGCGAGGGCGGACCTGACGGCGTTGCAGCGCTCCGGACAGCGGCAGAAGGGCTTTCCCTCCGGCCCGTGATCCTGGGCCGGGAGGGAGGTGAGCATGCAGGGGACGGCATCGGCATCTCCAGCGCAAGGGACGTGGCGGATCTGGAGCGGCAGGTGGCAGAGACGCGCCGTGCGGGAAAGCTGGTGGCGTTCCATGCCGGGGAGAGGGACCCGGATGACGTGGATGCGGCGCTCTCATTCCAGCCGGACCTCCTGGTCCACTGCACCCACGCAACACGGAGCCAGATCCGGAGCATTGCGGATTCCGCGATCCCGGTGGCCGTCTGCCCCCGGGCCAACTGGAGGCTGGGGGTGGCACGGGATCCCGATCATCCCCCCCTCTCCCGCATGGCGGCATCCGGGTGCACGCTTTTCCTCGGAACCGACAACGTGATGGTCACGCAGCCGGACCTCTGGCGGGAGATGGAGTTTACGGCCACGGTCTACGGCCTCCCGCCACGGCAGGTGCTCGCGGCGGCCATCGCAGGCGCGGGATTCTCCGGCGGGAATCCGTTCATAGCCCCGGATGGCCCTGCCCGGCTGGTGGTGGTGGACCCGGGCCGCTCCGGACTGACGTTCTCACGGGATCCGGTGGCAACGCTGGTAAAACGGGTGTCGGCAGGGGATATCAGGGAAACGTTTTTATTCTCTCCGTGAGAATAAATTCCCCATATCTTATTTTGAGGATTACCGATGTTCGGGACAGTATTAGCAGCACTCGACGGCTCGCCGAGGAGCGAGGTTGCGCTCGCGAAGGCGATTGACGAGGCCAGGCTCTGGAAGGCCAGCCTCCATGCGGTCTATGTGATCGAGACCGGTCTCTTCTCCTCCATCCCGCTGGACAACACCTGGGAGGTTATCTTCGGCCTCCTGGAGAGCCAGGGGAAAGAAGCGCTGAAGGCTGCAGAGCAGAAGGCGGCGGCGGCCGGGGTCACTATCACTCCCCACATGGCCCAGGGGCATGCAGGGAGCGAGATCCTCACGCTGGCGAAGAAGGTGGGGGCGGATCTCATCGTCGTGGGGTCCCACGGCAAGAGCAATATCGACCGGCTGCTTCTCGGGAGTGTCTCCTCGTATGTTGTGAAATACAGTACCATAACGACCCTGGTGGTGAGATCATAGGCCACGCCCGCACCAAGGATTTCATGACCCCCGACGTGGTATCGGTGGAGATACCGGGGAACCGCGACGATGTGCTGAAGATCCTGAAACGGACCGGGATCTCGGGGGTACCGGTGCTGAAGGACGGGAAGATCGTGGGGATCATCACCCGGAAGGATATGCTGCGGAAGAGCGACGAGACCCAGCTGGGGCTCCTCATGAGCCCGAACCCGGTCACCATCAGCCCCGAAACCTCCCTGGGTGAAGCCGCAACCCTGATCCTGAAACACCGGGTCCGCCGGCTTCCCGTGGAGGAGGACGGCACTCTCGTAGGAATCCTCTCGGTGGCCGACCTGGTCACCGGCATCGCCCAGCTGAAGTTCAGGGACGAGATCAAGGACCAGTTTACGAGCACCACCTTTGCCGTCTGGGAGGAGACCCCCCTCTCGCTGGTGGGGAGGATCATGGAGATCTCGGGGGTGGACGCCATCCCGATCCTGGACTCAGACGGGATACTTGCCGGGATCATCTCGGAGCGGGATCTCATCAAGCACTCCTCCATCGAGGACAGCGTGGAGACGAGCGACTTCTCCAACGGCACTGATGACGACGAGTGGACCTGGGAATCCATCCGGGACCTCCACACCATGTCCTTCGGCGTCTCCCGGGTGAAGCTGCCTGCAAAACCGGTGAAGACGGCCATGATCACAAGCGTGGTCTCGGTCCCCCAGAACGCCGAGGTGAGCGAGTGCGCGCTGAAGATGAAGCGGGCGCGGGTGGACCAGCTGCCGGTCGTGAACAGCGACAAGAAACTGGTGGGCATGCTCTTTGACCGGGACCTGATCCGGGTCCTCTGCCCGGCAGGGGCCCGGTGACAACCTTTATGACAGAACACATCGTGGGATCACTCAGGCAATTTTCTCAAAACTTCTGCCTGGGAGATGCGGGAAGGAATATGATGCAGTCACAACCCCCTGAGGGAATGACCGGCACGACAACCATCGGCATCGTCTTTAACGACGGCGTGGTGCTGGCAACGGAGCGGAGGGCCACCATGGGGAACCTGGTGGCCAGCCGGCGGGCCAAGAAGGTGTATCAGATCGCGGACCGGATAGGCATGACCACGGCCGGAGGGGTCGGGGACGCCCAGCAGCTGGCCCGGATCATGACCGTCGAGTGCAGCCTCTTCACCGTCCGGAGGGATAAGCCCATCTCGGTAGGTGCCATATCCACGCTCCTCTCCAACTACCTGAACCAGAACCGGTATTTCCCGTTCTTCGTCCAGCTGCTGGTGGGAGGGGTGGACGAGCACGGGGCTTCCATCTATTCCGTGGACGCCATGGGCGGCGCCACCAAGGAGCTGGACATCGTGGCCACGGGATCCGGTTCGCCGATGGCATACGGCGTCCTCGAGGATCGCTACAAGAAGGAGATGTCGGAGAAGGAGGCCATCGACCTGGCCATCCGCGCCCTGAAGGCGGCCATGCGCCGCGACGTCGGGTCCGGCGAAGACATCAACGTCGTCGTCATCACGAAAGAGAAGTTTGAAGAGTTCAATGTGCAGAATGAACAGAAGATTTCCGTCCCCGCCTCTGTATAACCCACTTTTTGGACGTTTTTCATGTCAGTCGAAGACCGGTTACGGGATCTGAAGGATAAGATCCACACCATCATCCCCCGGGGGATCACCGTCTCACAGGTGGAGTTCGAGGGTCCGGAGCTCGTGATCTACACCGATGACCCCAAGCGGTTCGCCGACGAGGCGGATCTGATCAAGACGCTCGCCCGGGACCTGCGCAAGCGGATCGTGGTCCGGCCCACCATCCTGGAGGACCCGGTAAAGGCCGAACCCGAGATCAGGAAGGTGGTTCCCGAGACGGCCGGGATCACTGAGATCTTTTTCGATGCCGATACCGGCGAGGTACTCATCGAGGCCGAGAAACCCGGTGTCGTCATCGGCAAGAACGGGGTCACCCTCCGGGAGATCACGAAGAGCATCGGGTGGACCCCCAAGGTGGTCCGGACCCCTCCCATCGAGTCCACCACCATCAAGCAGATCCGGCAGTATCTCAAGTCGGTGAAGGAGGAACGGAAGACCTTCCTCCGGGGCATCGGGCGCCGGATCCACCGGGAATCCATCTCCAAGGATGAGTGGGTCCGGGTCACCACCCTCGGCTGCTGCCGCGAGGTGGGACGGGCGGCATTCCTCCTCTCGACACCGGAGAGCCGGATCCTGATCGATTGCGGCGAGAAGCCCTCCAATGCCAACGGCACCCCGTTCCTGTACGTGCCGGAGATCCAGCCCCTGACCAGCCTGGACGCCGTGGTGCTCACCCACGCCCACCTGGATCACTGCGCCCTCATCCCGCTCCTCTTCAAGTATGGCTATGATGGACCCGTGTACAGCACCCCGCCCACCCGGGACCTCTCGGCCATGCTGCAGCTGGATTACCTGGAGGTGATCCAGAAGGAGGCAGAGCGGACACCCTACACCTCCACGGACGTGAAGAACTACGTGAAGCATTCCATCACCCTGAACTACGGTTCGGTGACCGACATCGCCCCTGACGTGAAGCTCACCTTCCACAACGCCGGGCACATCCTGGGCTCGGCCATCGCCCACTTCCATATCGGCGACGGCCTCTACAATATCGCGTTTACCGGGGACTTCAACTACAGTAAAAGCAGGCTCTTCTCCCCGGCCGTCTCCCAGTTCCCCCGCCTGGAGGCGATCTTCATGGAGAGCACCTACGGAGGCTCCAACGATATCCAGCCGCCCCGGAGGGACGCCGAGGTGAAGCTCTACGAGGTGGTCACTACTGTCCTCTCCCGGGGCGGGAAGATCCTGATCCCCGCCTTTGCCGTGGGCCGGTCCCAGGAGGTGATGCTGGCCCTCGAGGAGGGTATGCGCCTCGGCCGGATCCCGAAGGTGAGCGTGTACCTGGACGGCATGATCCGGGAGGCTACCGCCATCCATACCACCTACCCCGAGTACCTGAACCAGGAGCTCCGGAACCAGATCTTCCACGACGGTGCGAACCCGTTCCTGGCCCCGTGTTTCGTCCAGGTGGACTCTCAGGAGAAGCGGGAGAAGGTGATCACCGGCGACCCCTGCGTCATCATCACGACGAGCGGTATGCTGAATGGCGGGCCCGTGATGGAGTACCTGAAGGGGCTCTCCC
>JAJRDA010000116.1 GCA_028678665.1 Methanomicrobiales archaeon
GCCGAACATCTCCCGGCTTGCCACCGGGTGCAGGTGCGTGTAGGACCCCTGCGCACGGTGCACCAGGGCGCCGTCCGCCGCCTCCCGGATCCCCACCCCCCGGGTGAGGCGGTACGCGAACCGGGTCCCCTCGTCCAGCACCACATCGCTGTAGTGGAACTCGTGGCCACGGAACCGGGCCGGGCCCAGCGGGGATTCGGCGGAGGCTTCACCCTCCACGTAGCTGACCACCCGCCGTGCCGGTATCAGGGTCTCGCCGGGGAAGACCCCGCACATCTCGGCGGTGCCTTCCCGGAGCCGGTGGTGGGTGGGCGATCGGTGCGAGACAATCCGTTCGGTCAGGTACATGAGCCCCCCGCACTCGGCGTAGAGCGGGATCCCCTGCGCGGCAACCTCGCGGATCCCCTCCCGCATCCCCTGGTTGGCCGCGAGTTCTGGAAGGAAGAGTTCCGGGTACCCCCCGCCGATGATGTACCCGTCCGCATCCGGGAGCTTCCCCTCCACCGGGCTGAAGGTGACCGTCCGCGCTCCCCCTGCCCGGAGCACATCGAAGAGATCCTCATAGTAGAAGTTGAAGGCCTGGTCCCGGGCGATCCCGATGGTGAGATCCGGCTCCGGGGACCGGTCCAGGAACGTGCTTTCCCTCCCTGCGGGTGGACGGTCGTCCGCGCAGGCCAGCAGCCTGTCCATGTCCACGTGCTCCCCCACCAGATCCCGGATCACTCCCAGCCGGTCATCAAAGGCACGGTCCTCCCTCCCCTCCAGGTACGGGATCAGCCCCAGGTGCCTCATCTCCAGCGCCATCCCCTCGGCATGGGGGATGGCCCCCAGCACCGGGATGCCGCAGAAGTGCTCGATGGCCTCGGTGGCCTTCCTCCGGTGGCTCTCCCCCCCGATGTTGTTCAGGATCACCCCCCGGATCCGGATTGATGGGTCGAAGTCCCGGAAGCCACAGACGATGGCGGCGGCGGACCGGGTGATGGAGCGGGCATTCAGGACGAGAACGACGGGAAGGTCCAGGGCCTTTGCGATCCCGGCCGTGGAGCCTGCATCCGACAGGGATTCCGCACCCTCGAAGAGGCCGCGCACCCCCTCGATGAGGGCCACGTCAGCCCCCCGACACCCGTGGGCAAAGATCGTCCGGATATCCTCCAGGCCCATCACGAACCCGTCCAGGTTCCGGCAGGGGCGGTCGGTGACGGCAGAGAGATAGGAGGGGTCGATGTAGTCCATCCCCACCTTGAAGGTCTGGACGGTGTGATGCTGCGAGAGGAGGGAAGCGAGGGCGAGGGTGATGCTGGTCTTCCCGCTCCCGGACCGGTCGCCCGAGACAAGGAGAGCCTTCATGCCAGGCTCCGGAGCACCGCCCCGAACTCGCTCTCCACCAGGTGCCGTACGGCGAGAGTCTTGGGGTGGAGATCCACCTCCACCATCACGTGGCGGTGCCCCTGCTCCCGCAGCGGTTCCACCTGCCGCGGGCCGTTCGTCAGGGAAAAGACCTCGATCCCCTGCAGGAACTCCGGCGGGACCGCATGGGGTACCCCGATCAGGACCGCGAAGTCGGGGGATACCCTCCTGATCTCTGCACCCAGCGCCTCCCCGTTGGCCCCGTACTCGTCCAGGGCTCCCAGGAGGCGGGGGGAGAGGCCCCGTTCCTGCAGGTCGACCCGCACGTTCCGGGCGTCGGCCCGGACCTTGGGGAGCCCCCGGTCCTCCAGGTTGGCAATATAATCCACCCGTGCCTCCGGGCAGACGTCGTGGAGTGCCAGCAGGGCGTCGGCGAACATGTACGCGGTCTCCTTCTTGGCATTCAGGACCGCCACCCCCCGTTTCCCCCCGCAGGCCAGCTCCCGCAGCCTCGTGGCTGCCACGTGCTTCAGGTCGCCCCGGGAGGGGGCGATGTACTCCCGGCTCGCGGCGCCCCGGAGGCGTTCCACCTCGTTGGCTTTCCCCAGCAGGTACCGCTGCCGCTCCAGTTCCTCATCGGTGATCCAGCCTGCCCAGGCGGCCGCCTCCAGCGTGGCCAGAACCCCCTCGATGTTCTCCCGGAAGCCGGCGTGGATCGGGACGGCGATGGTGGGGGTGGAGACCCCCGACTGCTCGACCACTGCCTCCATGTCCTCGCCGATGATCATGGAGACGCAGGTGCCGATGACGGCCATCCGGTGCGGCTTGAAGTGCTCCTCGGCGTATCTTAGCACCCGCTCCAGCACCCCCTCGCCGCCGAAGATGAACTCGTGGTCGGCGAGGGACGTGGTGAGGACCCGCATACCATCCTCTTCCAGGAGGCGGGCATGCTTGAAGGAGCAGCCGGACGGGCCGTGGAGGATCGCCACGTCCACCTCCAGGTCCCGGGCCGTGTACAGGGCCGCCACGATGGAACTGGGCCGGGGCTGGATGTACTGCAGTGCCATCCTCCTCACCTCCAGGACTTCACGGCCAGGACGACCGATCCCGACGCGATCCGGGACAGGGCCGCCACCCTCCCCTCCTCCATGGTCTCAGCGAGCACCGTCTCTCCCGGGAAACCGTCCAGCCCTTCCAGAATTGCCTCTTTCTCCGGCACTGACCGTCCCACCAGGACCAGCACCGCGGGCCGGATCGCCCGGACGGCCTTCCGCACCTGGTCCGGGGGAAACCCTTCGCAGACCGCATGGGCCTCCTCGCCAATGACGAGTGCCAGCCGGTCGCGGCCTGCGACGCTCCGGGCATACCCGGCAGCGTCGACGGCGGTCTCTGCAGTCGTGCCGCTGGAGGCTCCGTCCACCACCACCACCTTCCCCTCCCGGGAGAGGTGCATCCGTCCTTCGACGGGGGTGAAGGTGGCGAGGGTGTCGGGCGAAAGGCCCAGCATGCAGCCCACCGCCGCTGCCATGGCCAGGGCATTCGTGTAGGCAGGGAGCCGGAGGAGGGGATTCCGGAACTCCCCTTCCCTGCCGTCCAGGTGGTACCGGCAGCGATCGCCTTCCACGTCGGCCGCCATATCCAGGCGGACCGCCCGGGGGGGCGCGAACGGAAGGTCCGCGGGAACCAGGGACCGGGGTGATGCAGCGAGGGAGGCAACCTTGGCGGAGAGGGCCGAGCATTTCCCCGCGGCAATGGGGTAATCGCCCGCGGAGGTGAGGACGCCGACTTCGCCGGCGCCCGTGACCCCCAGGGATTCCTCGGCCACCAGCCACCCGCCGATGGACCGGGCATGCTCCGCCGCAGGGACCACCGAGGCAGGGGTGATGGAGCGCCTCCAGAGGAGTTCCCGCGACGGGTACCGGAAGGTGCCACGGGAGGTGTGGAGTACGCCCACGCCCGGCATCAGGTGGGCGATGGCATGGGCCGTGGTGGTCTTCCCCTGCGCCCCGGTCACCTCCACCATGGGGGTCGGTGCATGGCCGCTGAGGAGCATCCGTACCGCCTCGTGGTGGGTGAGGGAGTGTACCCCCTTCAGGAGCTGATGGTCCGGGTCCAGGTGCACGGGTGCGATGACCCTGTCGTAGGATCGGCGGGCAGCCTCTCCGGCTCCAATCCCCTCGCGGCCCCGGTACACGTCCACGGTATCCACCCGGTGGCCCCGGGCCGCCAGGCAGGCTGCCAGTTCCCTCCCGCCGTGGATGGTATCCAGCACCAGGAGGTCCATGGGCCGGTCAGAGGTGGTCCCGGATGGCCCGCTCGGCGTTCTTGAGCATGAGGTCGGCCAGGAGGGGATCGCTGCCGATGGGGTCAGCGTAGACGAGCGGTACAGAGGCATGGTTCTTCTGGAAGGTCCCGCGGCTGGATCCCTCGGGGAGGCCCAGGATGGCAGGGATGTCCTTGTTGATGTGCACGCCTTTTGCCAGGAAGAGGGGCACCACGACGATGGCATCCACGTCATCCTTCCTGAAATCCGCGAGAGCTTCCTTCACGCTGGGTGCGTTCATGGACATGAACCCGCAGCGGACCACGAACTCGGGGCGCCGGGACCCGATCAGGCGTGCGGTCTCCTCCACCAGTTCCTTGTTATACGGCATCTTGCTGCCGTGCCCCACCAGTAACAGGCCCTTTCGGCTCATCGCATACTCTCTATGACCCTCCGCCATAAAATGGTTATTAAATTCCCCGTCGGATGGCATCCCCCGCCGCCTCCCCGGGCAGGTCACGGGACGGCGGCGGTGCCGGGGAACCGGCACTCCGCTCGGTGGCCGGATGACCGGAAAGGCGGGGGGAATCCCCCTCCCTATAAGGATCTGCAGGGGACTGCCGTCCCTCCCGCCCTGCAGCGAATCCCAAACACTGTCCGGCTGCCGGTCCTGCCCGGGATCGGACTTCCGGCTGCCGGTGGGGTATCCCTGGCAGTGCGGTCCCGCGCCGACGGAGTACCGTCAGTTAACGGAACCCGGATGGAATTCATATACCCTATATAAAAATTATGATACTGACCTCTCTTTCCCCGGTCCATATCTCAGGAAACCGGGAGAGAATCCACGACTTTTATCTATACTATTCAATATTTCGATTTTAATATGTCAATAGTTTCTCCTTTATTTTTTCTTTTATTTTGCTGAAAGAAACCTTAATTACGTCAATTAGTTAATTGCTCCCTGTATCCACGAGATCCGGTGACGCTCATCCCTGCAGGGATCTTCCCGGGTCCTGTGGGTGGTGATGACATGAATCAGCTGATGAAGTGTGGTTTCATCGTTCTCCTGATCGCAGCCCTGGTGGCCGCCGGGTCCGCGCAGCTCACGAAAACGGTGCTGAACAACCCGGTCCCGTATGGCGGGACGGCCTTATTCCGCATCCAGATTCACAATGATGTGGGTGGCTGGCTCACCAATGTGCAGACGGTTGATCCCATGGTACCGGCATGCAGCAACAACTGGTGGGGAGACATCCCCCCGGGAGCAACAGTCTCCTACGACTGCAGTGCCAGTGGCGTGACCGAGACCTTTGTGAACGAAATCATAGCCACCGGGTATAATTATCCCAATGCATTCAGGGTGAGCGCCTTTGCCAAGGTCATCGTGACCTGCGATCCCGACTTCCAGGTGAGCCTGGAGCCCGAGACCCAGAGCATCGCCTACGGCGGCACCGCCTCCTGGACGGTGAAGGTGAAGAACACCGGCACCTGCGTGCTGACCAACGTGTGGGCGACCGACAACAACGCCGCGCTGTATCCCTCCGGGATGACGGCGACCGATGTCGGCTGCTCGAAGAAGATCGGGACCCTTGGCGTGGGCCAGGAGAGCTCCTTCACCTGTTCCCAGGCGAACGTGATTGCCAACTTCCGGAAGGTGGTCATGGCATATGCCACCGATCCGAAGGGGAATGTGGCAACCCGGATCGATGATGCCCAGGTCACGCTGATCCCGTGCAACCCGGCCATTTCGATTGTTGGCACGCCGGCAGCACAGTTCGTCCACAGCGGAGGCACCGCCAAGTGGAAGATCACGGTGAAGAACACAGGGGACACCGACCTCACCGGTATCGCGGTCTCAGGCGCGGTCTGCAAGAAGTCCATCGCGTCCCTGAAGACAGGAGCCTCGTCCACCTACTCGTGCAGCAAGGCCGGCTACAAGCGGGGCGAAAGCAACAACATGTATACCTACCCCCTGAAGGTCAAGGGCACCGCCTGCGGGATGACCGTGACTGCCAACGACGCCCTCTGGGTGACGGTGAAGCCGAAGGTATAAAAGGGGAAGTGAAACCGGAAATATCCGTTCTCTCAATCAGGGGGAACAGGCTCCCCCTCACC
>JAJRDA010000117.1 GCA_028678665.1 Methanomicrobiales archaeon
AATACCCGCATGAAGTTCCACCATCCGAAAGGATTGCTGTTCCGGGGAGTACGGTTGCTCATCTCAATTTCTTTCGTGAAGTTCAAAAACTTTCTTATGGGCTTTCTCCTATAGTACACAGGTCGAGAATGCACGTCTGCGTGGTCGGGGGTGGCCTCACCGGGCTTGTGGCTGCCCTGCGCCTGTCTGATGGTAATCACATCGTGGTACTGGAGAAAGAGGAAACTCCCGGCGGGTGCCTCACCTCCTACCACCGGAACGACTACTGGGTGGAACGTTTCTACCACCACCTCTTCCCCGGCGATACCCATCTCCTCTCACTCCTGAAGGAACTGGGGATTGAGGACCGGCTGGAGTGGCTCCGGGGAACCACCGGCTATTATGTGCACGGGAAGATCCATCCCCTCACGACTCCGGCAGAGATCCTCCGGTATCCCCACCTCTCCCTCGCTGACAAGGCCAGGCTCGCCCTCCTCACCCTCCGGGCCCGCGGGATGGATACCGAATCCCTGGACCGGGTCCCGGCGGCAGAGTTCATCCGGACTCACCTGGGGCCCTCGCTGTACGCCTCCTTCTTTGAACCCCTGCTGCGGTCCAAGTTTGGCGACCGGGGCGAAGAGGTATCGGCGGCATGGCTCATCTCGCGGATTGCCATCCGTTCCCACCGGGGGGCCGGGGGGGAACGTCTCGGGTACCTGAGGGGGGGGTTCCACGTACTCGTGGAGCGGCTGGCTGAGGCAGCGGTACGGAAGGGATGCGAGGTACGGACGGTCACCCCTGCAGGACGGCCGGAGCGGTACAACGGCAGGTGGCGGGTGAACGGCGAGTCCTTCGACGCCGTGCTCTGTACCATTCCCCCCCGGGGAACCCCGCAAACCGGGACAGGGGGGACTACCGGCGTGCCCTACCAGGGGGCCGCCTGCATGACCATCGGGCTGGACAGGGATGTGGCAGAGGGGGTGTACTGGCTGAACATGAAGGACCCGGCTCCCTATGGTGCTGTCGTCTCCCATACCAACTTCGTGCCGGTGGAACGGTACGGAGAGCACCTGGTGTACCTGGCGTCCTACTTCAACCGGGCGCTCCCCGGGGGATTCGGGGACGCGATGCTCGCGGATTTCTGCAAGCGGTTCCGCGTTCCCCCGTCGGCCATTCACTGGCATACTCTCGCGGTGGAGCCCCGGGCAGGTCCGGTGTACATCACCGGCTACCGTCAGCATATCCCGGACTATGGCACAGGCGGGTGCTACCGGGCAGGCATGTTCAGCCTCCCCAACTACCCGGAGCGGTCGATGGAGGGTTCCGTGATCGCCGGTGTCCAGGTGGCGGGGCGGATCCGAGAGGAGTTCCCGGCATGAATCCCGTCGAAGTGACGGCGGTGATCCCGGTCTTCAACGATCGGGCTGCGCTGGTAGTGGCACTGCCCCGGTCCGTAGAGGTGCTCTCGTCCCTCACCCCCTCCTTCGAGATCCTGGTGGCGGAAGACGGCTCCACGGATGGCAGTGCTGACCTGGTCCGGGAAGAGGCGCAGAAGGATCCCAGGATCCGCCTGCTCCACAGTGACGAGCGCCAGGGCCGGGGGAGGGCTCTCACCCGGGCATTCCGGGAGGCCAATGGATCCCTCCTCTGCTACTATGACGTGGATCTCGCCACCGACATGTCCCACCTTGGGGAGCTCATCGGGGCCATCCGGGACGGGTACGATATGTCGACGGGATCCCGCCTTATGCCTTCCAGCGACGTGAAACGGACCGGGGAGAGGGAGGTGGCGAGCCGCGGCTACAACCTGCTGGTCAGGCTGGTCCTTGGAAGCCGGCTCCATGACCACCAGTGCGGCTTCAAAGGATTCCGGCGGGACCGCATCCTTCCCCTTCTCCCGTCGGTAAAGGCCACCCACTGGTTCTGGGACACCGAAATACTGGTCCGGGGCCAGCGGGAGGGGTACCGGATTCACGAGTTCCCGGTGCGGTGGAGGGCCAGCAGGGGGACAACGGTGAAGCCGAAGGATGTGACCGAAATGGGAGGCGCGATCCTCCGGCTCTGGTGGCAGCTCCATGTGGCGAAGGGTTAGCGTTTTCATCCTTTCCTGCGTCGTGGCAGTGGCCATCCTCGCCTACATGCTCCTCCGGATCTGGGATCAACTGCTGGAGACCCTGGCCCGCGCTGATCCCCGGTACCTGGTACTGGCCATCGTCATCTGCAGCGTGGGGTGGTGGATGCGGGGATGGCGTTACCGCTACATTCTGGCGACCCTGGAGGTGAAGGTCACTCTCGCTTTCTCCACGGCCTGTATCCTTGTGAGTCAGACCGCTAACCTGGCGCTGCCGGCACGCCTGGGGGACCTGATCCGGATCTTCATCCTCCGCCACGAGCAGGAGACCCCCTACGAGATCGGTCTCTCGTCCCTCGTGGTGGAACGGGTCTTCGACGTGCTGATGGTGGCGGTGCTGGGCCTCCTCTCCCTGCCGTTTGTACTGGGTGCCCCGCCCTGGATCTATCCTCTCGTGGTGCTCCCCATCCTGCTCTCGGGCATCTTCTTCCTGGTGCTGATGATGACCGGGAAGCTCACCGCACGGCACCGGGTCCTCGCCTTCCTGCTCCGGATGATGGAGGGGATGCGGAGGGCATCCCTCTCCCTCCGGTCTGTAGCGGTGCTGGGGGCGTCCTCGATCCTGATCTGGATGATGGATGTGCTGGCCTGTACCGCCGTGGTGCTCATGTTTGGCCAGGCGGTTCCCTTCCCCGTCATCGTCCTGGCCATCGTGGTGGGTAACCTGGTGAAGGCGATCCCCCTCACCCCCGGCGGGGTGGGCACCTATGAGGCCGCGGTGGCGGTCACCCTCCTCCTTGCAGGGATGAGCCAGGAGGCCGCCACCCTGATCGCCATCCTGGACCACCTGATCAAGAACGCGGTCACCCTGGCCGGCGGGATCCTCTCCATCGCGTTCCTGGGCACCTGGGTGGTTTCGGTCATAAAGAAGGCCTTCCGGAGCGGAGGGGGGGATGAGGGGAATGGCGATTCCGCCTGAGGCGATCCTCCTGGACGTCATCAGCTGGCTCCTCTTTCTCAAGCTGATCCAGATCGCGCTCTGGCCTTCCCTGGAGACAGTGCTGGGCAGATACGGGTACCCTGCCGCGTACACCGCCTCCGTGCTCCTCTTCACCGCCCTGAGCTGGTACCTGGCGCTGCTCGGTCTCCCGGTACCGCTGGCAGCGGTCCCGTTCCTGGTTCTCCTGGCCGTCCAGGCGGCCAGGGGATGCTATGGCAGGAAACGGTGGCAGGGGATGGGGAAGTGGGATCTCATCTTCCTCCTCGCGTTCGTTGCCATGGCCGAGATCCGGTACGTGAATCCCAGCATCGCCTACGCCGAGAAGTTCATGGACCACGCGTTCCTGGTATCCCTGATGCGCACGCCGCTCGTGCCGCCACTGGACCCGTGGTACGCCGGAGGCAGGCTGAACATCTACTATTACCTGGGATACTGGATGGCAGGGGCCATCGGCATCACGACGGACACCGCCTCCTCCGTCGTCTTCAACCTGGCCATCCCCACGGTCGTGGGGCTGGCTGTCGTGAATCTCTGGATGGTGGGGGATCTCTTCCTGCCGCGGTTCCGGTGGCTGCCTGCAGTCGTGCTGGTTCTCGTGAACCCCTCCTTTGTGGTGCAGGCCGCCCTCCAGGTCGGGAATGCACTCGGAGGGGAGGCGTTCAGCCTCATGGACCTCGTCTGGAAGTCGACCCGGACCATCGAGAACACCATCACCGAGTTCCCGCTCTTCTCCTTTCTCTGGGGAGATCCCCACCCCCACGTGCTGGCCATCGGGATCCAGGTGTTCCTCGTCTTCCTGCTGGGCTTCCTCTTCACCCGGTGGCAGACCCTCACCACGAGGACACGGGGGGGCCTCGCTCTCCTCGTTGCCCTCTCCCTGGGATCCATGCCCCCCTTCAACTCCTGGGACGTGCTGGTATACGCCCCCTTCACCCTCCTCGTCATTGCTGTCTGCGGGTGGCAGGCATGGAGGGCCGGGCAGGGGGACGCGGCCAGGCATGCCCTCGCTGCCCTGGTACTGGTCCCGGTTGCTTCGGTCGCCCTCTACCTCCCCTACTACTTCCAGATGGCAGGGAGCGGTATCCAGGGGGTCTTCCCTGTTCCCACGCCATCCGACCCGGTCCAGTTCCTCCTGGTGAACGGGTTCTTCCTGGCGGTTATCGCCGTGTATGCGGCCCGGGGTCTCCGTGCACACCCCCACATCGCCATCCCTGCGGCGGGGGGAGGGATACTCCTGGCCGTAGCCGGCTTCCCTGCAGCAGGAATCGTGGCAGCTATCCTGCTGCTGCTCCCGGCACGGCGGGACCGGGACTATCCCTGGTGGCTGGCGGCCGCTGGGCTCTCCCTCCTCATCCTCACCGAAGTGCTGTATCTGAAGGATAATTTTGGAATCACGTACTACCGGATGAACACCGTCTTCAAGTTCTCGTTTATCGCCTGGATCATGCTCGGCACCGCGGCGATGGTCTTCATCGGACGGTTCCTGAACGGCCTCCGGCTCCCGGGGCGGATTCCGAAAAAGACATCCCGGGTACTGGCGGTGATCGCGGTGGTCCTGGTTCTCACGTTACCCCTTATCCTGCAGGTGAACTTCGCCTACAACGGCGGCACGCTGGACGGCCTCGCGTTCCTGGATGCGGCCCAGCCGGGGGACGCGGCCGCCCTCGTGTTTCTTTCTCACCTTGGTGATGACGAGGTGATCGTGGAAGCAGTGAAGGGAGATTACGAGTATTATTCCCGGATCTCCGCCTTCTCCGGCATCCCTACCCTCATCGGCTGGCCCTTCCACGAGTACATGTGGCGGGGGGAGGGATCCGGGGTGATGGGGAGGGTGGCCGACGTGAAGGCCATCTACGAGGAGCCGGACCGCCGGGGCGAGCTGGCGCGGAACTACGGTGCCACCCTTCTCTATGTCGGTGATACCGAGCGGGGACTCTACCCGTCGATGAACCTCTCCGGAGGGGGGCTCACGCCGGTGTATGACGCACAGGGAGTCATCATCTACCGGTTCACGGAGTGAGGGAGGTGGGGGGCGGTTTTCTTCATTCTCAGCGGGAGGGGGAGACCTCCTCCCGGCCCCACCCCCGTGAGGATAGTCCGATCTTCGGTTGAAACATCCGAATGGGACTTCCTGTTCCGGAACACCGTATGGAAAAGGGGTCGGAATCAGCGTCGGCGGCGGGGGCCATCCGCAAACCTTTATCATCGGCCCTGATGAAATGAATAGGTTACACCGTCACTGACTGATGAGTGATGAGGGAGCGAGAGACGGCTCCTGAATGAGGTGAGTCATGGCAACAACTGCTGCAAAATTCGAAGTGCCGGACGAGATCCAGAACAGGGCGCTGGAAGCGCTGGAGATTGCCCGGGATACCGGCAAGATCAAGAAGGGAGCCAACGAGGCCACCAAGGCCATCGAGCGGGGGCTCGCCCAGCTGGTACTGATCGGCGCCGATGTACAGCCCGAGGAGGTCGTGATGCACCTCCCCGCCCTCTGCGACGAGAAGAAGGTCCCCTACCTCTTTGTCAAGAAGCAGAACGACATCGGTGCGGCGAGCGGCCTGGACGTGGGGTCGGCGGCGGCTGCCATTGTCAAGTCCGGGAAGGCCAAGGAGATCATTGACGACATCGCCAAGAAGGTCACCGATCTGAGAGGATGAGGCGATGGT
>JAJRDA010000118.1 GCA_028678665.1 Methanomicrobiales archaeon
CAAAAGGAAGAGACCCACGACGGAAAGGAGGACGACGAAAAGGAAACTTGCGAGCTGCATTGCAGTGATCTCTTTCTTCCGGCAGATATCTCCATCGCTGGATCGCCCATTCCCGCAGTATGGGAAAAGGAATTGCAGGTTCTGCGGGAATGAAAAAAGGATACGGGGTGCCTAACTGGAGATCATGGTCCCCACGCCGGCATCCGTGAAGAGCTCGAGAAGCAGGTTGTGCTCCCGGTTGCCGTTGAGGATGTGCGCATACGCAACGCCGTTCTTCACGGCCCGCAGGGACCCCGCAATCTTGGGGATCATGCCCCCGGAGACAGTGCCGTCGTCGATAAGCCGGTCCAGCTCGGCGGCCGTGAGCTTCCGGAACACCTCCTTCCGGTCGCTGTCCATGACGCCATCCACGTCCGTCAGGTTCACGAGCTTGTAGGCCTGGAGGGCGATGGCGATCTCACCCGCCGCCGTATCGGCGTTGATGTTCAGCGAGTTCCCCTCCCGGTCGATGGCGATGGGAGCAACCACCGGGATGTAGTCCTTCTCCAGCAGGGTGTGAAGCACCGCCGGGTCCACCTGTTCGATCTCGCCCACGAACCCCAGGTCCACTTCCTGCATCTCCTCCCCGTTCTTCACCTGCTGGACCTCCATCTTCCGGGCGATCAGGAGGTTGCCATCGTTCCCCGAGAGGCCGATTCCCCGGGCGCCACAACGGGCGATCAGGGAGACGATGCCGTCGTTGATCTTGCCCACGAGCACCATCTGGGCAATCTCCAGCGTCTCCCGGTCGGTGATCCGGAGGCCGGCCACGAACTTCGGCTCCTTGCCCATGGCCTTCATCTTCTTCGTGATCTCCGGGCCGCCGCCATGGACCAGCACCACCTTCATGCCCACGTAGCGGAGCAGCACCGCGTCCCGTATCGCCATCTCCAGGATCCGAAGGTCCACCATGGCGTGGCCGCCCAGCTTGATGACAATGGTCTTCCCATGGAACTTCTGGATGTAGGGCAGCGCCTCCATCAGCACCTGTTCCCGCTTCATGTCGTGTACCTCCCGTTGATCTCCACGTACTTCTCGGTGAGGTCGCACCCCCACGCGGTCGCCTCACCCTCGCCCGCGGCGAGATCCAGCTCGAACGTCACCTGCTTCTCCCTCATCGCCGCTTTCGCCCGTTTGAGGTCGGCCACGATCACCCCTTCCTGCACCATCGGTGCCCGCATCTTCCCTTCGCCGACCCAGAAGGAGACCCGGTCCGGGTCGAAGGCCACGCCGGCCCGGCCAGCTGCCGCGATGATCCGCCCCCAGTTGGGGTCAGCCCCGTACACCGCAGTCTTCACCAGCGGGGAACCGGCGACGGTACGTGCCACCCTTGCCGCAGAGCGTTCATCCGGGGCACCCCGGACTTTGACTTCGATCAGCTTGGTGGCCCCCTCGCCATCGATGGCGACCTGGCGGGCCAGGGAGCGGCAGCACTCCTCCAGCGCACCCGCGAACTCATCGGGAGAAGGCTTCCCCCGGACACCCGTGGCCGTGCAGAACGCGATGTCATTTGTACTCTCGTCCCCGTCCACCACCACCCGGTTGAAGGTCCGGCTGACGGCGGACCGGAGGGCCGTGCGCAGCTGACCCGCGGGGACCCGGGCATCGGTGTACAGGAGAGCAACCATGGTGCCCATATTGGGGGCGATCATCCCGCTCCCCTTGCAGATCCCTGCAACGGCGAAGGTCCGTTTCCGGACCAGCGCATGCTTCTCGACGAGATCTGTCGTCATGATGGCCCGGGCGGCGGCGGTCTCTCCGTCCTCGCTCCGGGACAGGCGGGGCGCGATCACCCCGCACTGCCGGCGGATCAGGGGCAGGTCCAGGTAGCGCCCGATGACCCCGGTGGAGGCCACCCCCACCCGTTCCGGATCCGTGCCAAGGTATTCGGCCCCGATCCCGCACATCGCTTCCGCGTCAGCGAGACCCCTTCTTCCGGTGAAGGCGTTGGCGCACCCGCTGTTCACGAGGATACCATCCAGCCGTCCCTTCCGGATCCGTTCCTGCATCAGCTGGAGGGGTGCCGCCCGGACCCGGTTGGAGGTGAAGACCGCTGCAGCGGTCCCCGACGCCCGGACCAGGGCCAGGCCGTACTTCTTCTCCTTGATCCCGGCCGCTTCAACTCCCTCGACGGCACAGATGGATCTCATGGGCTGTCCCCGGACCCCGACGCCACACCACGGACGATGTCCTCCCGGGCAACGATCCCCACGAGCTTCCCTGCCCGGACCACGGGGAGGCGGGCAATCCCCTCGTCCAGCATCAGGGACGCGGCATCCTCGATCTCCACGTCCTCCTCCACCGTGATGGCAGGGGACGACATCACCTCCCGCACGGGCCGGTTGCCGATGTCCGAGAGGGCCTCTTTCGTGCGGGCCCAGTTGATGTATTCCCGCACCGGGACCTCCAGGATCTCCAGCGGCGCAGGGAGCCAGAGGTCATCGCTGGGGCCCTTTGTGGCAAGGAGCCCCAGGATATCCGACTCGGTGACCATCCCTGCCACGCGGCCGCTTTCCACCACAGGCAGGCCGCCAATGCCACGCTTCCGCAGGAGACCGGCAGCTTCCCGGACCGTGGTCTCCGGTGTCACGGTGACCGGTTCCCGGGTCATCACGTCACGAACTTTCATCGCATCCTCCCCCTCACGGGAGCACCGCGGCTCCCCTGAGGCCGTCCTTCTCGTCAAAGCCGCACATCAGGTTCATGTTCTGGATCGCCTGCCCGCTGGCCCCCTTCACCAGGTTGTCGATGGCCGAGACGATGACGGCCCTCCCGTCCCTCACCTCGACGGACAGGTCGCAGAAGTTGGAGCCCCGCACCCCCGCGAGGGTGGGGGCCTGGTACCGGACAAAGAACTCCTTTTCGTAGAACTTCCGGTACATCCGCTCCACCTCCTCCTGCTCCAGGGGTTTCTCCAGCAGGATGTGGGCGGTCGTGAGTATCCCCCGGTTCACCGGCACCAGGTGCGGGGTGAAGTAGCAGGGCGCCTTCGAGCCCAGGCGGGCCAGTTCCATCTTCATCTCAGCCAGGTGGCGGTGATTCGTCCACTTGTAGGCGCCCACGTTATCGGCCACGGCAGGGTAGTGGGTGGTGGCTGAGGGAGTATTCCCGGCGCCGGAGACGCCGGTCTTGGAGTCAAAGACCACCGCCTTCGCAAGGGTGGCGAGGGGGGCTGCGGCGAGCGTGGCCCCCGTGGGGAAGCAGCCCGGGTTGGCCACGGCCCGGGCACCCCGGATCTCGTCCCGGTGCAGCTCGCAGAGACCGTAGGGCATCTCGAAGTAATCCGTGTGGGGAACCCCGTACGTCTTCTCGTACACGTCCTTTGGCAGCCGGTAGTCGGCGGAGAGGTCCACCACCCGGATCCCCCGCTGGAGCAGGCGTCCCGCGTACTGCATGGCGGCCGTGTGGGGGACCGCCAGGAACGCGAGATCCGCGTCCAGGCTGTCCACGTCCGGGTTCGTGAACACGAGATCCGTGAGGCCCTTCAGGTGGGGCTGGTCCGAGACGACAGGTTTCCCCGCCAGTTTCCGCGAGGTGGCGCAGGTCACCTCCACCTCCGGATGGGTCAGGAGCAGACGGATCAGGTCGCCCCCGGTATAACCGGAGGCCCCGATAATCGCAATTTGCATAGAATATGATGTGAAGGAAAAAATTTAAGGCTTTTTATGGTAGATTTCCTGCAGCATCTGGGCCAGAACCACGATCCGCTGTCTGTTCTCGATTGTTTCCACAAGATTCGCAGGCAGTGCAGGGAAACCGTCCCGGGCTCCCACGTAGGCCCCGCAGATGAACCCGATGGTGTCGGTGTTGCCCCCCACGTGGGCGGCGGCGGCCAGCAGCTCGGCGGCATCATGATAGCGCGCCATGAGAAAGAACGCGAGGGGCAGCGTCTGGAACACCGAGACGTCGTTCCCGGTAAGGGTTATGGCCCGCTCGAGAGGCATCCCCTCCTCCTCTCTCGCGAGCGCGTTCCGGATCTTCTCCCCCAGGTCCCGGTCCTCCCCTGCGGCCGCCTTCCGGGCCAGGGAGAGGGCCTCGGCGGAGCCGTGCAGTGCGTGGTGGAGGAGCATGCCCACGGTGGTGGCCGCGGCGATGGCGGCAGGATGGGTGTGGGTCACGCTGCAGGCGAGGGCGATCTGCTCCGTGACCTCCACCGGGTCGGGGGAGGAGAGCGCGAAGGGAACCGCCACCGGCACGCACCCCGCGGTGGTGGAGAGGACGCCCGCCCCCTCCGTCTTCCCTGCCAGCAGGTGCTCGCAGGCAGACTGGAGGGACCCGTCCGGGAACCGGAGGAGGCCGTCGCGGTACAGGTCCCGGAGCGCTCTCGCGTACCGATCCGGAGTGAATTTCCGCCCGGCCACCATCTCGGCGACGAGCAGCATCACCTGGGTGTCGTCCGTGTACTGGCCGGCCAGGAGCCTGTCATTGGGATGCCCCCGCCAGGCCCTGCGGAACTCGCAGGCCGAGCGTTTCAGGTTGACCGGGTTCCCCTCGCCCGGCATCCCCAGGGCGTCCCCGATGGCCGCCCCGAGCAGGCAGCCGGTGAACTGATCCTGCATGGACACAATGGTACTGTCGGAAGGCGGGGATTTATAGGTCACCCACAATGAGATACATGAAATTGCGGTAATCATTGAAAAATTTATTCATCAAATATTACATATATGAGTTTAATGAACAAGAGAATATGATAATAAATGGTATCCAAAAAAATTAATAAATTCCTCCTTTTTATAATGGCAATTATGGTTAGCTTTTTTATTTCATACTTTTTAGTATTAATTTATCTTATCATTTCTTTTTATATCCATGAATTCGGGCACATTATCTTTGGAATTTTAAATGATATCATATCGGGGCAACCAATTCAAAATTATACTATTTCCCATTGGATTTCACCCATCCCAGGATTATGGATGCCCCAGCAGACTCGTATTATTCAAGGAACGGCATCAGTGAACTATGTACTAGGGGGAATTCTTCTAACAATTATTTTCTGGATAATTATTTTTCTGATTTTTTATAACAAATCAAATTCGAAAACACGATTTATTCTATTGATAGTTCCGATTTTTATTATGATAGAACAATTCATAATCAATTTCATTTGTGGTACCGACAATCCCTTAGGTCACCCTTTTGAGGTGTGTCACCAAAATATTGTTATATCACAATTTTTTCAATGGTCTTTCGTGATATTAATTATTTTATTTATTTTGATAATTTTTCCCTCGATACAATTTAAATTAAATAATTGGGTAAACGATCAGTCAAAAAAACGGGCTAATTAGAATTTTATACTATATCAAAAATGGAGAACCATGCTACTCTCCTAATCAGCCGATACTGAAAAAGAGAGGAGAACTTACCCGACCTTCGGGAGCCGGGTGAGGGAGTCCCTGATCTTGCTGTCCGGGTACTCGAAGTCCGAGAGCTTGCCGGCAAAGTAGTCGTCGTAGGCGGCGAGGTCCAGGTTGCCGTGGCCGGAGAGGTTGAAGAGGATCGTCTTCTCTTCACCGGTCGTGCGGCACCGGAGGGCCTCGTCAATGACGACCTTGATCGCGTGGGCGGACTCGGGGGCCGGGATGATCCCCTCGCTCCGGGCAAAGGTGAC
>JAJRDA010000119.1 GCA_028678665.1 Methanomicrobiales archaeon
GCCCTCCGGCTGAGGGGGTGATGCCCCTGAGAGGGTGCGATTGTTGGTTTCCTGGGGATACGCATAACAGGGGATCGTTGACCGGGTGCGAGAGGGGGCAAGCCCCCTCCCGGTCCCTCCCCCAGGAAGATAGCCCGCCACATCGGTATACACCGAGGGATCATCCCATCCTCCCGGGGGATGCCCATGCGGCGGGGGCGGAGCCAGGGCGGAGCCCCGGAGAGCGTCCCGGTAGACGGACGCAAATGCAAGGTACCGTAGCGATTCAATTGTGCGATACTGCAGGAGCCGCGGCAGGGGTGGCGACCCGCCGGATAGCCTCAGCGACGGCGATCCCGGCGGCGGCAAAGGCAGCGATCCCGGCCAGGAGGAGCGGGGAAACCGCCGCCAGGTTCAGCGCTGACTGGAGGAGGGGGAGAAAGATCCCGGCCAGGAGGGCAACAGTGGCCCCCACCGCCCAGAGGTTGATCACCCGGTTCGAGAGGAATCCCCCCTCGGGGACAAAGGTGGCCTCCGACCGGCTGAAGTAGGCGAGGGCGATGTGGCCGAAGATCCAGGCCGAGAACGCATACGTCTGGACCACGGCGGGGGGATAGCCGTGGGAGAGGGCCAGGAGGTGGACTGCGGTTACGACCGCAAAAAGGCTGGCGCCCTTCGCCAGGATGCGGGCGGTTGCCGCCCTGTCCAGAACCTTCTCTTCCCGGCCGGGAGGCCGTCGGGAAATGGCCCGCTCTTCGGCCGGCTCGGCCACGAAACCGGCCGAGGCCCCCAGGTCCATGAAGAGCTCGAGGAGGATGATCTGGATCGGGGAGAAGGGGAGCGGGAGGGAGAGGAGGACGGGGAGGAGGAAGATCAGGACAAGTGCTACCTTCACCGACAGATAGTACACGATCCCCTTACGGAGATTCTCGAAGAACTTCCGGCCCTCGAATATCCCGTGGATGATGGTGACGTAGTTGTCGTCCGCGAGGACGACCGCCGCCGCATCCCGGGCCACGTCCGTCCCCCGGATCCCCATGGCGATGCCGATGTCGGCCCCTTTCAGGGCCAGGGCATCGTTGATCCCGTCGCCCGTCACTGCCACGATCTCCCCCCGGTCCTGGAGAGCGCGGACGATCCGGTACTTGTGGTGGGGGGTTGTCCTGGCAAAGACAGAGACCGAACCCAGGAGTTCGCCGAGGGCGGAGTCTTCCATGCCGTCCAGCTCATCACCACGGACCACCCGTCCCGAGGGGGATTCAATCCCGACCGCGCCGGCGATGAACCGGGCGGTGGCCGGGTGGTCCCCGGTGATCATCAGGGTCCGGATCCCGGCGGATGCGGCCCGGGCGATCGTCTCCCGCACGCCCTCCCGGGGAGGATCTTCGAAGGCAATGAGGCCGGCCAGGACCAGGTCCTTCTCGATCTGCGGGAAGGGGAGGGCATCTTCTCCCGGCTCCAGGCTCCGGCCGGCCACGGCGATCACACGGCGACCCTTCTCCGTCTCCGCTGCCAGCATCGCCCTGAAAGGTTCAGGGACATCCCTGCAGGCTGAGAAGACCTCCTCCGGCGCACCGGTGAGAAAGAGTGCAGGTGCCCCATCGGGAGAACGGATCACGGCCCGGGTCAGCCTCCCGTTCCCGAAATCCCGTTTCCGGGTGATGGGGAAGGCCGGGTCGGGGATACCCAGCGCCCGGCCGCGTTCACGGACCCCTGCGTCGAGGGGGGAAGTGGAGTGACCGGGGAGGGCCAGGGACGCGGCCCTGAGCACTGAGTGCTCGTCCGGGGGGAACGTGGCGGCCACCTGCATCCGCCCCTCGGTGATGGTCCCGGTCTTGTCTGTCACGATCACGGTCGCACTGCCCAGGGTCTCCGCCGCCTTGATCTTCTTCACAAGGAAGTTCGACTGCGAGAGCCGGTACGCGCCCAGGCCCAGCACCATGGTGATGATGATGGGGAGCTCCTCCGGGATCGTGGCAAAGGCCAGGGAGAGGCCGGTGAGCACCATGACCCGGGGGTCCTGCCCCCGCAGGATCCCAAGGAAAGTGATGAGGAGAACCAGGGCCACCGCGATATACACGAGCGTCCCCGCCAGATCCTTCATCGCCAGCTGGAGGCGTGTCTTCGGGGGCCGGATCGCCCGGGCCGATGCCGCGATCTCGCCGAGCTGGGTCTGCTTCCCTGTCACCGTCACCCGGGCGGTGCCCTCCCCGGCCAGGATGACCGTCCCGGCATGGACAGAAGTGCCCGGTTCGCTCCGCCGGGGGAACGACTCGCCGGTCAGGGCCGATTCGTCCACCTCCAGGTCCACGGCCCGGAGGAGGGTCCCGTCGGCGGCGACCTTCGTCCCCTGGTCCAGGACCAGCAGATCACCGGGCACGACGCCCTGCGCATCGATCTCGGTAATCTGCCCCCCGCGGCGGACCCGGGCCCGGGGTGAGGCGATATCCGCGAGGGCCGCAATCGCCTTCTTGGCCCGGTACTCGTTCCCCACCTCTGCGAGGACCAGGAGGAGGATGATCACGAAGATCGTAAGGGCGTCCGTGATCTCCTCGCCGAGAAGTGCATAGACGATGCCCACCACGAAGAGGAGGAGGATCATCGGCTCGGTGATCTCATGGCGGGCGATCCGGAAAAAGTCCACCGGTTCCGCCCGGAAGATCTCGTTTGGCCCGGTCTTTCGGAGCAGTTCCGCCGCTTCTGCCTCCGAGAGTCCAGCCCCTTCGTCCGCCATCAGACCTTCCCCTCCACCGGCTTCTCTCCCGCGTTCCCCGGTCGCTCTCAAGCTGCCGATTTATAGGTGCCGATGTTGTGGCGGCCCTGGCGGCCTGTCCTCAACCCGGGGGAATCTTTCCGGATACCGGCCTGTCTCCCTACCGGACTTTTGATCCGCCGACGCCGTTCGTGTCGCAGGATCCCCCGCACTCCGGGAGCCGGTTCTCCATCACCCGGTAGGCCTCGGCCAGCACGACGGAGTTGGCGAGGAGGCCTGCGATCAGGATCACTTCCAGGATCTCCTCGCGGGTGGCATTCTTCTGGATGGCCGCCTGCATGTGGTAATCCACGCAGTGGCTGCACTGCAGGGCGGCACCCACGGCCATGGAGATCAGCTCCACCGTTTTCGGGTCCAGCGCCGACGTCTCGGTGACGGCACCCTTGTACAGCAGGTGGGAGATAAGCACCTCAGGGTGCTCGGACATCCGCTTGAAGATGAAGGGGACACTGCCGTACTCCTGCTCGATCTGCATCATCCAGTCCCGGGCTGTCTTCTTCGAGCCTTTCTTCGCAATCCTGTCCAGCGTCTCTTCAAAGGTCATGGCATCTGCCCCCAGGTCCTTTCCGGGGTTCCCTCCCGGCCCTGTGCATACCTCACACCATCACGTGGGTCTCTGAAAAGGGTTTCACCCGCACCCAGATATAGGTCCGCATCCGGGACGGGAGCACATCCGCCACGTCCCGCACCCGGATCCCGTGCTCGATCTCCAGGTCCCGGACGTCCCTGGCATACGTTTCGTAGGGAAGCTTGACCCGGAGCCCCGCCATCTGGACGGTGACAGGGGTGGGGGAGGTCACATCGTGGATGGCCGGGAGCTTCTCCAGGACTACCTGCATGAGCCGTGGTGGCATCACCGACAGGGGATCCTTTGCGATCTCGGTCCGGCGCACCTCCAGCACCCGGGAGACCTCGGCCGCCATCTCCTCCAGTTTCTCCAGCTCCTCGGGGCGCTTGGCCCGGTGGGCCATCCGGCCCATCCCTCCCACGTAGCCCTCCACCGGCGGGTCCACGCACTGCTGGAGATCCTCCTTCGACGGGGCGCCGGTGAGGACAATGGGCACATGGATCCCCCGTCGCAGGGCCGTGAACTTGTGGTGGATGCACTCCTGGAAGTTGCCCAGCACGTAGATGGCGCAGTCGTGCTCGTTGATGATGTCCCGCTCCTCCACGTTCAGCTGCGCGATCCGTTTCCCGAACCCCCGGGCCAGGCCCACCATGTTGGTCTTGGCCCCGAACCGGCGCAGGTACTCGGCCACGTCGCAGGAGGCGTGGGGCAGGTGGTGGATCTCGAGGGACGGGGAGACCACGGCGATCTCGGTGCCCACGAGAGGGGAGAGCGTCACGGTGCCGTTCAGCGGCTTTGCGATCTGCCGCATCATCTCGATGTCGGCGCGGGGCACCAGCGCCTGGATGATGATGTCACCGGCGATCTGCTGGAGCTGCACGATGTAGCCACCCAGGTCCTCGATCAGTTCCACGATCTCCTCGTACCGGTACACCCCTCCCTTGTAGGTGACGGGCTCGAAGATCACAGTTCCACCCCGATGAGCCGGAACTTCTCGGCGACAATGGTCTGGACCACGTCCTCGGGGAGCGTATCCTCGCTGGCCACGAAGAAGAACCGGCCGTCGCCGTAGCTCTGCTTCCGGACCTTGAAGCCCTCCGGCTGGATGCAGATGAGCGCGTACATCAGGTCCCGGTACAGGCTTCCCGTGGGGTCCAGGACGACCAGATCCTCAATTTCTTGCGCGGTTACCCCCGGGGCCGTCACCACCACCGTGAACCGGTCCGGCTGGTCCACCTCGGCCTTCCCGTACCGGTCCCAGAGGAGGGTGAGGAGGGGGGCGAGATACGTCTCGTCGCCGATGGAGAGGGTGATCCGGGACTCCAGGGGAACGACCGCGGCAAAGTCCCGGACCCGGACCTGCGAGGGCAGTTTCCGGGTCACCCCCACGGCCACGAAGAGGGGGACCTTCGGGTCCACGGTGATATGCAGCTTCTCCACCACCTGCAGCAGGTTCAGGTCCTGGAGCACGTCGCCTGCGATCCGCTCATAGTACGCCTTCCCCGTCGCCTCAGGGCTCTCGACCACGAAGTACTCGAGACCGCTCATCGCTTCTCCCGGATGAACCCGGAGGCGAGCAGCGCAGAGCCGACGGCACCGATGTGCTGGGAGTGGGGGGGAACCAGGATCTCGGTCTTGAGGAGCAAACCCATGGCATGGACGAGACCGGAGATGAGGGAGGTGCCGCCCACCATGATCACCGGCTCCTTGATGTCCACCTCCTGCAGCTGCTGCTCGAAGACCTGCTCGGCCACCGAGTGGCAGGCCGCTGCCGCCACGTCCTCGCGGGAGGATCCTGCTGCGAGGGCGTTCACCAGGCTCTGGGTACCAAACACGATGCAGTAGGAGTTCATGGGCACCCTTGTGGCGAGGCCCTTCATGGCCAGGGGGCCGAGCTCGGTGATCTCCACCCCCAGCCTTTTCGCGGTCATCTCCAGGAACCGGCCGCTGGCCCCCGCGCAGATCCCGCCCATGGTGAACGTGCCGGGGATGCCGTCATGGACGGTGATGGCCTTGTTGTCCATCCCGCCGATGTCGATGACCGTGCAGGGACCGTGCTGGCGGTCTGCGAGAAACACCGCTCCCTTGGAGTTGACGGTCAGCTCCTCCTGGATCAGGTCTGCCTTGAGGTGGTCGCCCACGAGATACCGGCCATAGCCCGTGGTCCCCACGGCCTGGATCTCCTCCCGCCTGACC
>JAJRDA010000120.1 GCA_028678665.1 Methanomicrobiales archaeon
CTTTTTTTCCGGTCTCGTATTCCAGTAGTATCCCCAAGTGGATACCCATCCTGAGGGTAGATGCCGTTCAGGAACGCTCAGAAAGGTCTGGTACGACGCTCCTGGGGGGGAATCTACGGCCTCCTGCCACGGGGGAGCCCTGCCGTGGGATGGGGTGGATCTTCGGTGTCTTCTGGTTCTTAACCACAGAAGGCTTCCGAGATATGGTGCGGGAGGGGGCGAGCCCCCTCCCGGCCCCTCCCCCATGAGGATGTCCCACCACGTCGGTGTTCAACCGAAAATCGCCATATCCTCCCCGGGGGATGCCCACGCGGCGGGGGCAGAGCCCCCAAGAGCGTCCCGGTAGTACTACACGAACGCATGACACTGCAGGGTATCAAACAGTAAAAACCTCATGCGTCGCGGCGGGGGCGACTCCTCGCGTCACCCTCCCCCAGTCGGGACCGTCGCTTATCCTGTGATATCCCTGTTTTTCTCTTCCGGCAGGGAGGCATTCCCTGGTCCCTGCACCGGGCTCCTGTGCAGGCAGTCCGAGAAGAGCGCGAGGCCCTGGACAACCCGTGGCGAGGGCCAGTGGGCGATGGACGGATCGACGGCACAGATACGGTGGTTTCTCACGGCCGAGAGGTTGGCAAAGGCCGGGCGGGTGGAGAGCCGGTCCGCAAGGGTTGAGGAGCCGTCCGGGCCATCGGCGGGAACCAGGATCGTATCAGGGCCCATCCGGACGATCGATTCCTCGGCAGCCATCAGGTACCCGTTTCCCCCGGCCATCAGGTTCACTCCCCCTGCCCCTGCCATGAGGCTGTTCTCGTAGGTCAGGTTCCCCGCCACGTAGAGCGGGTCGTCCAGGATCACATAGATGGCCCGTATCTTCGGGAGATCGCGGGTCCGCTCTCTGATGAGCGTCTCCTGCACCCGCAGGTCCTCCACGACGATGGAGGCGTTCCCCTGCTCTCCGATGGCTTCCCCCATCACCCGGATGTTCCGGTAGATCTCCTCCACGGTCTCGGGGGCAAACACGAGTACCGCGTATCCCCTATCCCTCAGGTTCTCCAGCCGGGTCTGGTTGACGTGAGGTGTGGCCAGGACCAGGTCGGGATCCAGCGCCACCACCGCTTCGACAGGGAACGTCTGGGATCCGCCCACGGCAGGGACCCGCAGGACTTCCGGCGGCCAGGTGCAGGCGGTGCTCCGCCCCACCAGCAGGTCCACCCGTCCCAGGGCGCCCAGGATCTCCGTCTCGCCGGGCGCGAGGGAGACGACCCGCCGGACCGGGACCGGCACCATCACCGTGTACCCCAGGTCATCGGTGATGGAGACCCATTGAGACGGAGCGGGGCGGTGGGAGACGCACCCGAGACCGAAAAGGATGAGAACCAGTGCGAAGAGGGGACCAATCCGCATTATACCAAGATCTCAGCCCCTCCATATAAAGGTGTGGACAGGGAAACACGCTGCCGGGGGAAAGGAAACATTCATCACATCCCGCGTACCACCTCACCGGCGATGCCCACCAGTATTGTTCTGCCCATAAAAAAGGTCTTTTCCCTCGTTGATTCGCGGATCATCGTTGAAATCAAGGATGAAGAGCGGAAGCTCCAGGGACGCCTGATGGCGGTCGATGAATACCTGAACATCCACATGGACGAGACGATTGAGCTGGTCGGCAACGAGCGGGGCCGGAACCTGGGCACTGTGGTGATACGGGGCAACAACATCCTGACCATCTCACCGGTCATTTAGGATCGCTATGGCAGATCTCGAGGAGAGGGCTCTTGCGGCCATCCAGGCGGAGAGGGAGGGGGTGCTCCAGAGCGAGCTCTGGAAGATACTCTCCATCGACAGCAGGAAATGTTCCCGCGTGGTGAAGAAGCTCGTTGACGAAGGACGCATCGAGCGGATCGAGCACAAGGGGGATGGCATCAAGACCTACCGGCTCAGGGCAAAGGAGCAGGCCCTCCGGCCTGACCTGATCCTGGCCGGCGGCGAGATCATCCCCTGCATCGCCTGCGACCAGGAATGCGTGGTGGAGGAGTGCCACCTGCTGGTGGACTGGATCTACCAGCTGGCCATCGACGAAGCGCAGAAGTAGCGGAACGCCGGGGATCCCTGCCAGACCGCGTGTCAACTGTCTCTTTTCTTCCGGCCGGATTCTCCCCGCTGCATTTCGGTATCTTTATCCCCGGTACATGGTATCTCCCTGTGGTGCCCGGGGAGCATGCCTGACGAAAGCGGGGTATCGGCAACCATTGCCACCGTCCTTATGATAGGGATCATGGTGGTGCTGGCAGCGGCAGTCTTTGCGCTCCTCATGCAGTTCGCGGTTCTGGATCCTGCGGCCGCAAGCCGGTTCCAGTACCTCCGTATCACCTCGGTTGACCACCTCTCAGAGATTCCTCCCCATCCCCTCACCTATGACAGCCGGCTCACCCTGATCCACAGGGGCACCGGGGATCTGGCCAACCGGGAACTCCGTGCGGTGATCCTGAAGAACGGGATTCCAATCCCGACCGAGATCCCCACTTTCAACGGCCACGACTTCATCCCTGTCCACCCCCCCGGCATCCAGTGGATCGGCGGGGACGGGACCCAGGGCGGAACCTGGAGCCCTGGCGAGGAGGTGGAGCTGGACTTCGCGGACGGCACGTTCCGCCCGGGGGACCTCGTGACCGTGCGCATCATCCATGGTCCGACATCGGCTCTCGTCTCGGAGGACTCCGTGCGGGCGTGACCATCCCGGAACCTGCCCCCAGCCCCGGGTTCCCCCAGGCGAGGTTTTAAGTATCGGCCCGGTGATAGTCCCCCTCACCCTGAGGAGGTGACAGGCAGCATGGTGAATATCGATCAGATCCCTGCCGAGGTCCGGTGGCGCCTTGCCACCCAGGCGGTCAATGACCTGCCCTTCGTGTACGGGATGGTGTACCGGAACGTGGTGGGAGAGATGTACTCCCGGGAGCTGGACGAGGCGAGCCGGCAGATCTGGATGGAAGCCGGGAAGGAGCAGGCGGCGGTAGCCCGGGCCTTCGCGCTGCCGGTAAGAAACGCGCTGCAGGTGGCACAGGCCTTTGCCACGGTCTGCGTCCTGTACATGGGGCCGGAGATGAACAACGGCGAGGTCCGGCAGGGCAAGGGGGATTCCGCCGTTGTCACGCTGGAGCGGTGTCCCATGTATGCCCGGACCCAGAAGTTCGGCATGGACCCGAAGAAGATCCTCGTGGACTGTCGTGCCTACTGCACGGCAGGAGTCCAGGCCCTGAACCCTGCCTACGAGATGAAGTTTGTAAAAAGCCTCTGTGCCGGCGATGCAGGCTGCGAGATGCGGGTGGAGAGGAAACAGTAGTCCCCTGGTCTATCCCCTCCCGCCCCCGCTGCTGTTTTCCGGTACCACCCGAAGCCGTGTCGCCAGCTGGAGCGTGCTGTGGATCATGTTGTGGAGGTCTTCCTTGGTGTAGCGGTTGGACTGGATCAGGTCCCAGTCCCGGGTGGTGTCCTCGTTGTTCTCTCCCACCCACGATGCGATGGATACCTCGGGGATGTGGAACCCGAGCCATGCCAGGAAGTTCAGAAGGTTCCCGGCCACGTGCTGGACCCCGTCCACGTGGCCGATGATCACGAGGGCTGCCACCTTGTTCCGGATCATCCGGTTCCCGAACCAGGAGTACTGGTTCTCGATCGCGTTCATCCGCTCCACGAACTTCTGGACAAGGGCCGTGTGGTTGTTCCACCGGATGGGGGTGGCGAGGACCAGGATATCAGCGGCGAGCACCGCGTCGTAGACCTTCTGCATCTCGTCGTCCTCATACTTCAGGGAGGACTGGCAGGGGTAGGTGCAGTACGCGGCGTTCTCCGAGTAGTTCCCCTCGCAGTCATGGATCACCAGGTCCTTCAGCCGCAGGAGGGTGGTCTCGCAACCAAGCTCCCGGTAACGATCCAGCGCCTGCACGAGCAGCCGCTCGGATTTGCTCATCGATGATTCCTGCCGGCTGGACCCCGAGATCCCCAGGACCCGGATCCCCCTGGTGAGGTCCCGGTCCGGGGCAGGGATGGCCAGCACGCCGAATTTCCTTCCCACCAGCGGTGCGGGCATACAGGATAAATACCATGCCGGGGGATATGAGGATGTCCGATCCTCCCCGGACGTGATCAGGATGGATACGTTCAAAGAGACGATGGAGAAGATACAGCAGATGCCGGCAGAGGAGCAGGGGAAGGTTATCTCCATGGCGAAGACCAGATGCACCTGTCCTGCCTGTCCGACCTATGGCGACTGTATGAAGGGGAAACAGGAGATCCTGTACTGCATCACCGGGAAATCTGCCTGTACGGTGACGAAGAAAGCGTGCCTCTGCCCCACCTGCCCGGTCACCCCCATGATGGGGCTCTCCCATGGCTACTATTGCGCCCGGGGATCCGAGAAAGAGATCCGGGGTTTGCCCTGATGCCCCTGACCAGCCGCCAGGTAACGTGGAGCCGTGATGGTGTTCCTTGACCGGTGCCCGGGAGCAGCGAACCTCCGCACGCCCACCCTTGCCGTGAAGAGGTGCCCGCAGTGCGGGAACGAGGTGGAGATCTTCTCCAATGAACCGAGCGCCACCTGTGACCGGTGCGGCTTCGTCATCTGGAACGACTTCGCATCCTGCATCCAGTGGTGCCGCTACGCCGAGCAGTGCATGGGGGAGGAGACCGTACGGAAGTTCCGGGAACGGGGGAAGGAGTAACGGGCCACGTGTTCATCATCCGGAACAGGCCAGGTGATCCTCTCATCGTATCGGCCGCCGGGAAAGGCTATCCTCAAACGGGTGGAATCGGGAGGTGGCTCCGCCCCGTCCCGTCGCCCTCCCCCGATGGGGATATGACGCGACCGGAACGGGCACCCCATATCTTCCGGGATTACCGGACATCATTCCCCTCACCGTTCCCGCCGGTCCACTTTCACTCCCCCGGCCCGTACTCCTGCATTGCGGCCCGGGCCACCAGGCGTGCCACCCGGCAGGGCTCCGGGATCTTCCCGTCGATGGTGAAGTCGGTGCAGAGCCGGGCGGCATCGGTATGCTCAATCCCCCACGCCCGGAGGAACGCACGGTAACCCGTGGGGAGATCCAGGGGGGTCCGGTCCCCGAGCCTCCGGTAGGCATCCATCCTGCCTGTATCCTCCGGGAAGTGGTGCCTGAGGTCCTCATCCAGCCCCTCCGAGTCCTCGTAGGTGACCACGATGACGGGAAGGCCGGTTTCTCCGTGAATCCGTGCAGGATCCAGGATGTTGTACCAGGCGATCACCGCACCGGAGAGGAGGATGGCGTTCACGTCCCGGCGCCGGAGCGAGCGGAGGATCCGGAGGACGGCATCGGTGGCCTCCATGCCCCCCACCGAGAGCCTGGTCACCGCCACGCCGTCGATCCTGAGGTCTTTTCTCATCACCACACC
>JAJRDA010000121.1 GCA_028678665.1 Methanomicrobiales archaeon
CAGGAGAAGCATGGTGACTCCCACGCCGGCAGGGTTCGCGATGATATCGTGGATCTGGATCTCACCCGAGAATAACAGCGCGGGGAGGAAATACCCGACCGCCGCGATGATGATCCCTGCCGCAAGAACCCGCAGGACCACCCGCTCCCCGAATACCCTCTCCATGACCGTACCGAATCCTTTCAGGGAGAGGCCGGTGAAGAGCGCGATGAGAGCCCCGACTCCCCCGAGGAGGATCGCGTACAGCACCATCACCGGCGTCACCGCATCGACCGCAGGGAAGGTGATCATGGAGGCAAAGGATGCCATCCCGAGGGAGAGGTAGAAGAGATACCCCACGATCCCGGCCACCAGGTTCCAGATCATGAACGTGAGGGCATCCTTTTTCCCGATCTGGTACTCGGTGGCAAAGACGCCGGTGAAGAGCGGGTTTCCGATCAGGCCATTGAACGCCGATGACAGGGCGGCCACATCAAACCCCTGCTGGACTGGCTTGGATGTTCGGCCGATCCCGAAGGTATCCCGGACCCACGAGGAGATCTGGCCGACCATAATGGAGATGGTGCCTTCGGGCCCGACAATCGCTCCGGAGAGGAGTGAGAAGATGGACGAGAGGAATGCGCCGGGAAAGGTCCGGTAGTCTTCCGTTTTTCCCTCCTTCATGGCGTCCACGAAACTGCCCCTGATCACATTCGGTGCACGCAGGTACTTCTGGCAGAGCCCGACCAGGAGCGAGAAGACCAGAACACCAGCCGGTATCATCCACCGGTTTTTCGCCACGAAGTCAGTCCGGGACCAGACGGCCTGGTAAAGAAACATGTACAGGGCCAGGAACCCCGCGGTAAAGGCGATGGCGATGAGCCCGATAGCGATGATCGCCACAAGGAAGGTGAGCCTCCACTGTACCGGCTGTTCGTCTTCCGTTCGTGATTCAGGTGGTACCGGGCCACCCGTTGAGTCTTCCTGGGCTGGCATGGTCTCAATCTGTACTCCTCTTCTCCCTCCCCATTGTTATAGGCATCGAGTCGGGGGGCTGGTCACCGCGAGGCCCCCATCTCCCGGGTGGATACCTCTCCGGGAGCAGGTCTGCTCGTGATTTCCGGCCCCCCCACTCCCCTGGTGTGTATCGTGAGTGCATCGTTCCCCGTTGGGGTTCCCTGCTCTTCAGAACGATATCTTTTTGCATGCACGCCCCCATCCTCTGTTGCTATGGAAGGCATTGAAGTGAAGGTTCAGAAACGGGCGTTTCCCAGCAGGGGGAGGGTCCGGGTCCATACCAGCCTCCTTGCAGATCTGGCCGTGGAAGAGGGGGCCGGCATCGAGGTGACCGACCGCTCGGGAACGAAGGTGGTGTCCCTCGGGGCATTTGCCGATTCCATGGTCGCCGAGGGGGTTGTGCGCATGGATCCCGAGGACATGAAGAAACTCGGGGTTGAGGAGGGTGCCGTCGTGGTGGTACGGCGGGCCACCCCCCTCGGCGAGAAGCTGAAGAAGGAAACCCGGGAGACCACGGAGAAGGTATCGAAAGGGGCGGCGGAAGTCGGAGGGAAGATCGCGAAGGAGGCCGGCTCGGCTGCGGAGTCCGTGAAGAAGGGAGCCACCGGGATCGGCGAAAAGATCGCGAAAGGCGCAGGTGAAGCCGCTGAATCGGTGAAGAAGAAGGTTTCCCCGGGCAGGGAAAAGGAGCTCTGAAGGGCCGGGGTGCGGGGTTCTCCCCCGGAACATCCTGCCCTTATGGTGAGAAAAGGCAGCCTCCCGGCCGGGCTGTACCGGTCCGTGGAGGCGTGAGGTAAGAGGAGGTGTGGTATGGTATGGATTCCCTCGGATGGGGTCATCTACTTGGTTCTCTTTGTCATCGCGCTCTTTATCGTCTATCTGATCGCCCGCGTGATGAGCACGTCCAGTGTGACGAAGAAACAGGTGGCGGCTGAGCTGGAGATGGAGAAACTGAAGGTCATCCAGCAGGATACAGCGGAAAAGGCACTGCCCTTCACGCGTCTCTCGAGCGATCAGGTCACATCGCTGCGGGCCATCACTCAGGACAACGAGGTCCTGGTGACCGACATCTACGCGAAGCGCAAGGAAGTGGAAGGGAGACTGCAGCGCCTGGAGAACTACATCACGCAGGCGAAACTTGACCAGATGCTTGTGAAGATCGGGCACGAAGAGCAGAAGGGGAGGTGACCGGATGCATCACGCAGAGATGGCGTATCCCCTGGAAGAGGGTGAGACACGCAAATGGTATGATTTCACCGGCTGGACCCGGAGCGTCGAGGAGAGGATGCCTTCCCTGGACAAGAGCCTTGACCGGTATTTCGAACAGTACATGGAGTCCATTGTCCAGGAATGGGATCTCCTCACCGAGTATGACCTCGCAGGGCTGGAAGGGCGGTTGACGCGGATCGCGGAGGAGCTCAACCAGCTGGAGAAGGGGCACTCCGTTCTCGCGGAGAGGGCCCACGCCCTTGATGCCTCGGTGAAGGGGCTGGAGGGACGTCGATGAATCCATTCTCTGTGGACAAATACGTCCACAGCTACCTGGACCGGAGAATGAAGTACCTGATCGACGAGTGGAACCTCGCCCGGAAGGATGACATGGGGGACTTCTCCAGGAGGATTCACCACGTGGAGAAGGATCTCGAGCCCATGAAGGACTACGAGAAGACCGCATCGGTAAAGCTCACCCGGCTTGAGGAACGGTTCCGGAAGCTGAAGGAGGCCAGGCGATGACCCTGCTCGAGTTTCTCGTGATCATCCTCCTCGTCGGGATCCTCCTCTTCCTGGTCTATTACTACTTCCGGGGATCCAGCGGGAAGGTCTCGATCCGGAAGCCCATGGAGAGCCGGATCGACGAGTACCTGGACCGGAGATTCGAGTCCATCATCGAGGAGTATTCGCTGGTCCGGAGTTCCCAGCTCCAGGGGTTCAGGCAGGTAAACACCCCGTTCCTGGATGAAAGCGAGGTCCGGGCTCATGCCCTGGAGCAGGCAGAGACGGATCTCTCCACCACGCTCGATGATCTGGACAGGAGACTGGATGCCCTTGAGCACGAGATGGTGGGCAGGACGTAATAAAAAGGAGTCAGGCCGCGCTCCCCTCTTCCACGAGCTCAGGGAAGAGATACCCCGGTTCCGGAAACAGGGGGAGCTCCCTGCCAGGGATAGCGGGAGTTTCTCCAAATATTTCTGCGATCTCTGCAACTCCCCCGTCACCATCCAGGAGCTCCGGCAGTGCAGCATCTGCGGCCGGTGGGGCTGCCCTGACTGCTGGACGCCGGAATATTATATCTGCAATTCCTGTCACGGGATCCTGAAGATGCACCTGCTCCGCTCCAGGGACGAACCTGAGACAGGTCCGGGGGGCAGCGAATGAGCCGGTGCAGAAGCACCGGCTGATGCCGGACACCCCCTCACACCTTCTTCGGCGGAAACCCTCAGGCCATCCGCCCGTCGGGCAGTTGCTACACGGTACCCTGCCCCGGTGACCAGAAATCCACAATCCAGGCAGGTTCTGGAAAAACCATCCGCATCCCTCCTGCGATGGGAAGGAGCGGGGGGTGCAGCGCAGACTTTTCGAATCGCTTAAATAGGTGTCCGGAGAATCAGGCAATCGGTGAATCCATGGCAGATGTTGTGATTGTGGAAGAGAAAATAAACGTAACGGTTGTGGATGAACGGCTCCGTCAGGTACGCTGGGGATACTTTGTCCTCTTCGGGATCTTTGCCCTCATTTTCGGGGGGCTCGTCCTCTTCTACCCCCGGATCTCCACGGCATTCATGGTCATCCTGACCGCTGCCCTCCTCCTGCTCTTCGGGCTCTACGGTATCATCACCGGGTTCATGCAGCCGGAAGGGGAGAAGCTGGCGCCGATAGTCCTTGGGATCATCGGGGTCCTTCTCGGTGCCGGCGGCCTCATCTGGCCTCTTTCCTTCGGGCTCTCCCTCGCCGTCTTCCTGGGATTCCTGATCCTCTTCATCGGCGGACTGATGATCATCTTCAGCCTCGTGGAGAAGGACCTGCCCCACCGCTGGTTCCTCTTCGCGGTGGGGGCTCTCTCGGTCATCTTCGCGTTCCTTTTCTTCATGTATCCACTGCTCACAATGGTGGGAATCGGGGTCCTCCTCGGCATCTACTTTATCATCACCGGTCTCTTGAGTATCTTTACCGGGTTCCAGATCCGGAGCCTGAAGAAGAAGGCATTCGGGACATCTAAAACTCCCTGATCCTCTCCCCTTTTTCCCCAAAACACCGGATGTGTTCCCTGATCTCCCACCGTGTCGCTCCGGAGGTTTCCGCCTGCCTCCGGGGGTTTCCTCTTTCCCTTTCCTCTGGGTGAGAATGGGGTTTCCCCACTCTTACGAAAGAAAAAGGCAGCAAATGAACGGCAGGGGTACCGGTAAGGATGAGGTACCGGAACGGGTGTCAGGAACCCGCTGCCGGGTTGATTACCACGATCTCGGGAGCGGTGAAGAGCCGGAGCTGGGGATTGAAGTTCGAGGTCCCGATACCCCGGGTGATGTACGTGGGGACCCCGTTCTTCGTCTTCAGGCCCGAGAGCTCAACCATCCCTGTTGCATCGAGGGCCTGGAGGTTCCCAATCAGGAACTGCCCCCCGTGGGTGTGCCCTGCCAGGATCAGGTCGGCATCCCAGGCCGCCCTGCAATCGGGCTCATGGACCAGGTAGATGGTGAAGGCGTCCGTGGCCGGGACGGCCGGGGGCTGTGCCCGTCCTGCCCAGCAGTCATCCAGGCCGACGATCACGACCTGTTTCCCCTCAATATCGAGGGTGACCGCCTCGTTCCGGAGGACTGTGACCCCGGCCTTCTCCAGTTCCTGGACCACGCTCTCGGCAAAACCGGTATCCACCTCATCATTCCCAAGGCAGGTCACGTCGTAGGTGCCCGGGCACAGGTCCGCCTCCTGTACAAGGAGCATCTTCTTCGCGATACCGGGCCCGCCTAGGCCCGTCCTGTAGTCATGGTTCCCGAGAATCGCGTACACCGGTGCATCGATCTGCGTCCATACCTGGTTGAGCGGGAGATCCTCGGCTCCCCGGAAGGTGAAGTCTCCGCCGATGAGAACCACGGATGGGTGAAGGTCGTTGATCTGGTCGATGGTCCTCTCGATATGGGCCAGGTTCGCGTCCCTCAGATGGGGATCTGCGATGAAGACGATCCCCCGGGGTGCACCGTCAAACTGGAGTTCGGTGACCGTGGAGGAGCTGCCTTCGTGGAACATGTAGCCCAGGGATACCGGCACCAGCACTACGAGAAAGACGATCGCAAGGAAGCGGGGGGATCGGAACAGTGGGGGAAGCTGCATGGATTATGATATCCCCGGTTGACCGGGATCGGATATAGGCTTTTTCCGGCCCCTCCCATCCCTGCAGCTGG
>JAJRDA010000122.1 GCA_028678665.1 Methanomicrobiales archaeon
CGGAGCCCTTCTGCCGCACGATGCCCCGGATGTCGCGGCGGCTGACAATTCCTATGATCCTCCCCTTCTCCATGACAGGGACGCCGCTGATCTGGTGCTCGTTCATCAGCCGGTTTACGTCGGCCACCGTGGCATCCGGTCCGACAGAGAGCACCCGGCGCTGGATCAGGTCCTCCGCGTGCTTCACGTTCCCGACCAGCTCCCGCTCCCGCTCGGGGGGCATGTTCCGGTGGATCACGCCGATCCCGCCCTCCCGGGCCAGTGTCACGGCCATCACCGACTCGGTAACGGTGTCCATGGCGGCCGATACGAGAGGGATCGAGAGAGGGATATTGCGGGAGAACCGGGAACGGACGTCCGCCTGGTCCGGCTCGATCTCCGATGCCGCGGGCTCCAGCAGCACATCGTCAAACGTGATCGCTGTCTCCATCCTCATCTTCTCGGTGTACATCTCCTTCACCCCACCACCATTGCACGCGCCTTCTCGACAAGTTCTGCCCGGATCGTCGAGGACCGGTCCCCGCCACAGACCATCCCCCGGACCCCGATGATCTCAGGGCCGATCCGCTTCAGCAGAGGGATGTCGTCGAACCGCAGCGAACCCGCGAGGGCCGTCTCCAGGCCCAGCCGCCGGTTGCCTGCCGTGAACTCCGCGAGGGCCTCCTCGTCCATGTGGTCAAAGAGCCGCTTCCCGTCTTTTATCGCGGTATCGATCATGGCCACGTCAGCCCCGCACTCGGCGGCCAGGGGTGCCATCGCCATCGGGGAGATGGTGGAGAGCCGCGCATAATCGGCATAGGCAGCGATGACGACGGCCTTTGACGGGAACTCCCCCTTCACACCCCGTACCACGGCCCGGATCAGCTCCCGTGCCCGGTCCTCCCCGTCAAAGAGGAGGCCCACCTTGACGTAGTCCGCCCCGGCACACGCTGCGCCGTAGGCAGCGAGGGCGGCACCACCCGGCCTGAAGTCGAAATCGCCGATGGCGGCGCTGACGGGCTTGTCAGTCAGGTCCCGGATCGCCCGGATTACCCAGGGGAAGTTGGCCCCCAGGGAACCCTCGGCCGGCCGCTTCACGTCAATGATGTCTGCCGCAAGGGACCGGGCCGCCTCCTCAAGACTGCTCGGGCTGACGAGCAACCGCATGGATCATCGTGATACGTAGATCTTAATAGTGGTTGCGATGGGGGTGGTTCTTCACGATTCCGGTGAATCTGCGTATGGATCGCGTGCTGAATGGAAAAAAGGCTTCATATATTGATTGGATGGTAAAAGGGAGGCTGGAATGCGGTTTTCTGCAGGCTCTGGGATCCCCGTGCCCTGGGGAACCTCCATGTGGGTTGAGGAAAAACGGGAAAGTGAGGAGCAGAGGGTGATGCTGCGTGGGTAAACCGGAAGGAGAGGAGTACTGCTGCAGGGGAATGGGGGAGTTCGCGCTGGGCCTCTACCGGGAATCCCAGGCCTCCTTTGACCGGGCCATCGCCCGTGATCCCGGCCTGCACCGGGCGCGGCTCGGAAAGGCCGCGGCCTACGCACGGATGGGATTCTTTGTAAAAGCCCTGGACTGCTGCCGCGAGGTCATCGCCGCAGACCCGCTCAATGTCGATGCCTGGTTCCTGCGGGGGCTGGTCCTGTACCAGATGGGCCGGTACGACGAGGCCATCCCCTCCCTGGACCAGGTGATCGCTGCCCGGGAGTCCCACCTGGAGGCATGGTACGCCCTGGGGAACTGCTTCTACTACCAGGGGGAGTACGACGAGGCGATCCGGTGCTACGACCGCATCATCGGCCTCGATCCGGTGTATCCCAAGGCCTGGTACAACAAGGGGGTAGCTCTCGCCGACATCCGGAGGTACGAAGAGGCCCTGGCCTGCTACCGGGAGTGCGAAAGGTTGAACCCCGGAGTCGGAGTGGTCCTCACGAACATTGGCGTCGCGCTGGCGGGCCTGGGCCGGTTCGAGGAGGCGGTGGCATCCTTTGACCGGGCCATTGCACTCAATCCCCGTGACATCACCCCCTGGAACAACAAGGCCGCGGCCCTCCGCCGGCTGGGAAGGGACCCGGAGGCCGAAGCCTGTGTCGAGAAGGTGAAGGAGCTGGCCGTGGGGAGGCACATCCCCTGGCTTTTCTAGCCGGGCGGCCGGCCTTTTTCGCGATCATTGATATCCCGGAAGAGCGACCTCTCCCCCATGGAGCTGGTGCTGGCCATGGATCTGAGGGGGGGGCAGGTGGTCCACGGGGAGAAGGGGGACCGGGCCTCGTACCGGCCGCTCCGGTCCCGCCTCGTCACCACGGCAGATCCCATTCCGGTCATCGGCGAGATCCGGCCCCGTTCCCTGTATCTCGCGGACCTGGACAGGATCGAGGGCATGGGTTCTCATGATCGGACGATCCTGGACTGCGCGGGGCTCGTGGACCGGTGCTACGTGGACCGCGGGTGCCGGAAGCCCGGCGACCTCCTCCGGCACCCGAAGGTGGTGAACGTGGTGGGTACCGAGACCGCCGGCGCCGACCTCTCCCGGTACCGGGGCTGCTACCTGTCGGTAGATGTCAAGCACGGCCGGGTCATCCCCTCGGGCCAGGAACCGGTTCCCTTCCTCTGCCAGGTGGCCGAACTCTCCTTTGACGGCTGCATCATGTTGAACCTGGGGGCCGTGGGCACCGGGCGGGGCCTCCCTCCCGACGTGGAGAAGCTCCGGGCAGCATACCCGGGCAGGCTCCTCTACGGGGGCGGGATCGCCGGCCCCCGGGACCTGGATCGGCTGGATGAGGCAGGGTACGACGGGGCTCTCGTGGCCACGGCCCTGCACCGGGGTGCCATCCCCATCGAATGGATCCGGAGGGGTGCCCGGTGCTGATCACCATCGAGGGCATCGACGGGAGTGGAAAGTCCAGCCTGGTCGAGGGCCTGAAAGGACAGCTCTCTGACCTGGATCCCCTCTTCACCCGGGAACCGGGGGCCACCTGGGTGGGGGACCAGGTACGGCGGGCTATCGCCGAGCGGGTGGACCCGGTGACAGAAGCGCTCCTCTTTGCCGCAGACCATGCTGCCCACCTGGCGACCCTTGTCGGGCCCGCGATCCGGGAGGGGCGCATCGTCATCTCGGACCGGTACACGGACAGCCGCTATGCGTACCAGTCGGTGATGCTGGACGGCGTCATACCGGAACCCCTGGCCTGGCTCCGGGCGGTCCATGCCGGCTGGACGATCCCGCCCGACAGCACCTTTCTCCTGGTCCTCCCGGTGGATGCGGCCATGGCGCGTCTTTCGGCCCACCGCAAGAGAGAGCACTTCGAGGAGGGTGACGTCCTCTCCCGGGTCCAGGCGCAGTACCTGGCTCTCGCCGAGGAGGAGCCCAGCCGGTTCGTGGTGATCGACGCCCTGGGGGAGAAGGAGGAGATCTGCCGGTTCGTGGCCGACGGGATCAGGGCGCTCTCCGGATCGCGACGACCGCGTCACCGATCGTGACCACGTCCACCGCGGTCCCTTCAATGCGGTAGGCGAAGACCGGTGTATAGGACCCGGGTGGAACCGGCACATCCCGGCCATCGATCCGCACCGTTGGCGGCGGAGCCTCCAGCTGCTCCGGGGGAAGCTTCTTCACCGCCTCCATGAACGCACCGGCCTGCTTCCGGAGCGCCGGACCGATGACGGACCGCTGGAACCGGACCTCCTTCACCACCCGCTCCAGGCGGGGAGACTCCGTGCGCCACTCCACCGTCGCATTGAGGGCACGGCCCAGGTCCCCCGCATCATCGATGGGCTGCGCTCCGTAGATCGTGACGGTGCCGAAGGGAGCGTTCAACGCAAGGCCCTGGTCATGCTTGTAACGGCGCAGCTCGGAGGCGAGCCGGACGAGGCGGTTCCCGTCCCGGGTGGCAACCGGGTCCGAAAACGCGAACTCAGCCCAGGGCCTGCGGTGGACCGAACCGTTGTCAGGAGCAAGGTGGGAGTATACCTGCTCGGCAAAGTGGGGGAGGAAGGGGGCCAGCAGCCGGCAGAGATTATCCAGCGTGAGGGCGAGCGCCCTCGCCGCCCCCGCGCGGCTACCACCCTTCGCGTAGAGCCGTCCCTTGACCAGCTCGATGTACTCGTCGGCCAGCACGTCCCAGGAAAATTCCCGGATCGCCCGGAGGGCCCGGTCGAACTGGTACTCCTCCATGGCCTGCGTCACCTCGGCGACGGTATCCGAGAGGCGGGAGAGGAGCCACCGGTCGGCGAGGGCGGTGACGGGGGTGGCCTCCGACCGGGCGGCATTATCCAGCTGGAGGAGGGCGAACCGGGCGATGTTCCAGAGCTTGGTCTGGAAACGGGAAGCGGCGACGACGTCGTTCCAGTTGAACATGATATCCGATCCCGTGGCGGCGCCGCCGGCCCCCCACTGGCGGAAGGCATCGGCACCGTATTTCGCAAGTATCTCCTCCGGGGCGATGATGTTGCCACGGCTCTTGGACATCTTGAACCCGTCCTCGCCCAGCACCATGCCGTTCACAAGAATACCGTCCCAGGGCTTCCGGCCGGTGAGGGCCACCGACCGCAGGATGGTGTAGCAGGCCCAGGTCCGGATGATGTCGTGCCCCTGGGGCCGGAGCTGGGCCGGGAAGAAGGGGGGGTTGCCTGCCCCGTCCCAGCCCGTCACGTGGAGGACGGAGATGGAGGAGTCCATCCAGGTATCCAGCACGTCCTCCTCCCCGGCGGCATCCCGGGCCCCGCAGGAGGGGCAGGGCTTCTTCGGCTGCTCCTGCGTGGGGTCCACGGGAAGATCCTCCTCGTCGGGGAGGATCACGCTGTGGCACTTCCGGCAGAACCAGACGGGAATCGGGGTAGCAAAGATCCGCTGCCGGGAGATGCACCAGTCCCAGTCCATCTGGGTGACCCAGTTCTCCAGCCGGATGAACATGTGCGCCGGGATCCAGGTGATCTCCCGTGCAGCCTCCAGGATCTCATCGGGCTTCACGCGCACGAACCACTGGCGGCCGGAGAGGATCTCGATGGGGGTCTTGCACCGCCAGCAGGTCCCCACCCGCTGCTCCAGCGGGTGCTGCCCCTTCAGGATCCCCTGCGTTTCCATGTCACCGACGATGGCAGCCCGGGCTTCGTCCACCCGCTTCCCCTCGTACCTCCCGGCGATCCCGGTCATCCTTCCCTGGCGGTCAATCGCCTTCCGGAGGGGGAGGCCATGCTCCTTCCACCAGTGCACGTCCTGCTTGTCCCCGAAGGTGCAGATCATGACGGCGCCGGTGCCGAAGGAGGGGTCCACGGCCTCGTTCCGGATCACTGGCACCTGGTGGCCGAAGAAGGGCACCCGGAGCTTCTTCCCCTCCAGTCCCCGGTAGCGCTCGTCACCGGGGTGGACGGCCACGGCCACGCAGGCAGCGAGCAG
>JAJRDA010000123.1 GCA_028678665.1 Methanomicrobiales archaeon
ATCCCGGGACCGGACCGTGGATCGGCCCTGGTGCTCCAGTGTCTGCTGCATGTCGGCCATCAAAAACGCGATCCTCCTCAAGGAGAAACATCCCGACACCGGGGTCACGATCTGCTACCAGGACATCCGGGCTTACGGCAAGGGGTACGAGGAGTACTACGTGCGGGCGGAGCGGATGGGTGTCCGGTTCCTGCGGGGACTCCCCGGCGAGGTCTGGGCCAGTGAGGAGGGGCCTGCCATGCAGGTGGAGAACACCGAGACCAGGGAGGTCCTGATCCTGAAACCCGATCTCGTGGTCCTCTCCATCGGCCTCGAGCCTGCCCCCGGGAGCGATGAGATTGCAGAACGGTTCGGCATCCCCCGGGAGGAGTCCGGGTTCTTGAAACCTCTGGATGACAAGCTGGGGCCGGTGCTCACGGAACGGCCGGGGATCTACCTGGCCGGGACCGCGACGGCGCCCCGGGACATCCCTGACTGCGTGGCCCAGGGCGAGGCGGCGGCGATGCGGGCGTTCACCGATGCCATCCGGGAGGAGTGATCCCCCGTGACTGGTGAGACGATCAGGTGGGAGAACGATGCAGGGGAGGTCTCCCTGCTGGACCAGACCGCCCTGCCCGGCCGGGTGCGGCGGATCCGGTGCCGGGACGTGGAACGGCTTGCCGTAGCAATCCGCCGGCTGGAGATCCGGGGGGCACCCGCGCTCGGGGTGGCCGGCGCCTTCGGGGTAGCCCTGGCCGCGGCCCGGTCCCGGGAACGGGAACTGACGCGCTTTCTCGCCGACGTCGCGGAAGCAGCGGAGCTCCTCTGTTCCACGCGCCCGACAGCCGTAAACCTCTCCTGGGGGATTGACCGGGTACTCTCCAGGGTCCGGGCAGCCCGAAGCATCGAGGAGGGTCGGAGGGTGGCCCTGGCCGAGGCAAAGTCCGTCGCGGAAGAGGATGCTCTCACCTGCCGCCGCATCGGTGATCAGGGCGCAGCCCTGCTTCCGGACCGGTGCACCGTCCTCACCCACTGCAACGCCGGGGCGCTGGCAACGAGTGACTGGGGAACGGCCCTTGGCGTGGTCCGCAGCGCTGTGGCCATGGGGAAAGACGTCCGGGTGGTGGCCTGCGAGACCCGGCCCCTGCTGCAGGGGGCCCGGCTCACCGCATGGGAGCTGTCCCGGGACGGGATCCCCGTGACCGTGATCGTGGACAGCGCCGCCGCATCGCTGATGCAGTCAGGGGAGGTGGACTGCGTGATCGTGGGGGCTGACCGGATCGCCCGGGACGCGGTCTTCAACAAGGTGGGCACCTACATGCACGCGGTCTGTGCCTGCCACCATGGGATCCCGTTCTACGTGGCTGCACCGCATTCCACTTTTGACCCCGGTTCCACTGCTGCGGATATCATTGTCGAGGAACGCAAGGGGGAAGAGATCCGATTCCGGGGGAATGAGAAGATGGTCCCTGACGGTGCCGGGGTCAGGAACCCGGCGTTCGACGCCACCCCGCTCGCACTGGTCACTGCCATCATCACCGAGGACGGGATCCTGAGGCCCCCGTACGACCTCACTGCCGCAGGGAAACGCAGGCAACGACGCTGAACACGCCCGTCAGGGCGAACGTGATGCTCCCCGCAACACGCCCGGCAGGGCGAACGTGATGCTCCCCGCAACACGCCCGGCAGGGCGAACGTTATCATCTTCGACAGCCCAGAATCCGGTGCACGCATGGCCCTCGAGATCTCCTTCACATCCCTGATGGTACTGATCGGGGAGATCACCGTCGTCGTGATCCTCTCCCTCCTCCTCTTTGCCTTCATCCTGGTCGCCCTCACCGCCATCTCCATCCGGAACGGGAGGCTCTACTTCCCCCGGGTAATGAAGAGCGGGTTCTACATGCTGGAGGGGGTGGTGCGGGGGATGACCCGGCTCTTCGGCATCTCGGACCGGGAGCTGGTCTCCTTCTTCATCCGGCTCCAGAACTCCATGAACACGACGACCTTCGAAAAGGTACCTCCGGACCGCAGGGCCATCTTCCTCCCCCAGTGCCTCCGGTCGTCGAAGTGCCCGGCCCACCTGACCCCCGAGGGCCTGAAATGCCAGAACTGCGGCCAGTGCCCGACCGGCGAGGCTATCGTACGGCTCCAGGAGATGGGCTACCGGGTCTTTATCGTGCCCGGTTCCTCCTTCATCCAGCGCATGGTGCAGAAGTACCGGCCCGATGCCATCATCGGCGTGGGTTGCATCGTCGAGGTGAAGGACGGCCTCGAGATGTGCGACCGCCTGGGGATCCCCGGTATCGGGGTCGTCACCCTGAAGGACGGGTGCGTGGAGACGTTCGTGGACTGGGACGAGGTCTGCGACGTGGCCCGGCTGGGTCTGCCACCCGCACCCTTACCCGGGAAGGATGATCACCCTCCGGCCGGTTAACCGGGGAGAACCACCACCTTCGATCCTTCGAGCCGATCCGAGAGCACCTTTCCGATGACCGTGATGGTTCCCGGCGTCACCACCTCGCCGACGATCACGCCGGGCCGCAGCACGACGTCCCCGCCGGCCCGGATGGCGCGGATCACCGCCCGGTCACAGGCAAAGACCGTCCCTTCGGCGGTGAGATCCCCTTTCACGATGGCCCTGCCCCCGATGAGGGCGTTCCGGCAGGAGACATGCCCCGCGACGGTGGAGGCAGGGCCCAGCTCCAGGTCCCCGCTCACCACCAGATCTTTCCAGAAATGCGTGCCAAAGGGTGCCACCAGGTTGCCCTCGATCCGCACGCTCCCGTCGAAGTAGGCGCCCCGGGGAGCGTAGCAGGTCTCGCCGTGGACCAGGATCTTCACAGGCCTGTTTTGGTGCTCCCCGGCGATAAAGCGTGCGATGCGGGGAGATATCCTTGCATAAATACAGGGCAGGGGAGAGTGGTGAAAATGCAGAAGACCGGGAGGCGGATGGCAGTCACTTTCGGTTCCCGCATCACGCAATGGAGATGTAGCAATGGCGGGGCCTGCACGCACCCCAGTCAAACCTGCCATCCCAGCCGGGGTACACCTCCCCGCACGCATCCCCCCGGTAGAATTTCATGTTCTCGGTCTGGGTATCCTCCTTCTTCCGGTCCTGGCCGTCTGGATACTGCGGGCAGTATCCTTTCGGGATATCAATATGGGTAATCTGGTAGCTGATCGTCTCCGTCACCGGACAGACGAATCCCACGCAGAATCCATCGGCCGGGTACGAATAACCAACAAGAGGCAGCGGCAACACGCAGTAATCGACCGTGTGTTCCCCGGACTGGCCCATCACCTTCTGAACGAATACGTTGTCGTACTGCGATACGGTAAATAATCCGATCTCGCCCGTCGTCTCCGGGGGGATCGAGGTGGGGTAGCCACAGAGTGGGGTCCGGGTGACGACCCAGCTGACAAGAAACTGGAATGGCTGCGGGTCACCCGGGTCCGCGTTGATCGGATTATCCCTCGGATTGACACCCAGATAAACGCCCACATCAATCTTGAAGGACGATTCGGATTCCGGGCCGGCATGGGCCACTCCCACGAAACCGGTTCCCACAAGGATCACTGCCAAGGCTAGCAGAACCACTGCACGCGCATCGCACCCTTTCATGCACTCCATACAGTGTGGCCGGCCGCATGGAAACTCGGGAACTCCATGCACCGGTGCTGTGCACCTCCTTCTGAACCTCCCTTACCTCACGTCCGTGTTGCCCGTATCTGCGTGCTCGTCCGAGCGGGGGAGGGGTGCGTCTGCTCCTGGCCGACAGGGAAGAAGTGTGGTAGATTCCGGGGCGGGGACGATCCTGGCTCGCGGGTCCTCCACCTCCCCGGCGGTGTGTAGCGGGATGATGGTACGATTCAGCCTGAGGATCTCTGTTCTTTTCAGGCTGTCTCGGTTCCTGGCTGCTCCACCTATCGCTTATCCGCGTATGCAGGGCAACACGGTAGCATTGACATAAGGTGTATTTAATAATTTTCCTTAAACCTCCCGAAGTACCGGACCCAATCTGTTCCGGCGCAGCGTTCCCACAGGCCGGGTGGCTTTCCCTGCTGTCCCGAATGCCCCCCCGGTGAAGGATATCAGACGGGGGTGTTCGGTACCCGTAACGACCTGGCCGGGACTCTCCGCCCGCGGGGTGATCCGGCATCTCCGATGGATGGCTCCCGTATCATCCTGCCCTGATGATGGCCGCCCCGCAGATCACGACGAGGGCCAGGAACATGCCAGCCTTCAGGACAATGGTGGCCTTCGATGACCGGACACACGGACCATCGCTGCACCCCACGGCCCTCCCGGCCCCGCCCAGGATCAGGAGATCGGGAACTGCGATGGACGCCAGGTACAGGGGTGACCACCAGGGGATCATCGGGAGCAGGCTCACGAGAACCGCTCCCGCCGCACAGGAAAGGGCCAGCAGGGAGGAGCGGGGCACGCCGACAACGGCGGGGAGGGTCACGGCCCCGAACGCCCGGTCCCCTTCCAGGTCCTCGGCCCCTTTCAGGATCTCCCGGGCCATCATGGCGAGGAACGTGATCAGGACGAGGGGCAGTGTCCGGGCGGCACCCTCCATGCCCGCGAGAGCTCCCCCGAAGAGAAAGAGGGACCCGGAGAGGTAGGCCACGAGAAGGTTCCCGGCCAGCGGGATCCTCTTCAGCCGGGCGGCATAGAGGAAGAGGAGCAGCGAGTTCACGAGCGCGATGGCCACACACAGTGGCCCGGCAGGGATGCAGGCCAGGATCCCGGCCAGGAAGAGGAGGGCTGAAAGCGTGAAAGCCCCCCGGGGGGTCACCTGTCCGGAGGGGATGGGGCGATCCGGCCGGTTGATCCGGTCGATATCGGCATCGTAATAATCGTTGATGGCATTCCCGGCGGCTGTGATGAGCCCTGCCCCCGCCACCAGGAACAGCACGGCAGGGGTGAGCGTCCCGGTGGCGATCAGGTACCCCACCGGTGCACCGAGACCCGCGGCGGCGGCGTTCACCGGCCGGGTGAGATCGACGAGGCCCCTGACGCTCATGGAACAGGTGATCGTCTCTCGGTAATCCTATTTCAAGGCATGGGAACGGCTCCTGGACACCGATTCTTAAGGGGCATCTGAAAAGCCGGGGAAACGGATATCCTCAAAGGGAGAGGGGCCGGGAGGGGGGCAGACCCCCCTCCCGTCACGCTGTTCACCGTTGGATTTTCAATGCTCCGATACCTGTCCCGAACCCCCTTTCCCTGACAGCGACCGGGTCCCTGCGGATGGTCAGGCTCACATCTCGTACCGTGTCACGACACCGTGGATCTTTCCGGTGGGGAGGCGGTAGAACTGGACGAAGTTGGGGGCCAGGCGCTTGACGATGGAAAAGAC
>JAJRDA010000124.1 GCA_028678665.1 Methanomicrobiales archaeon
AGGCCTTCTCCGGCGTGTTGTTGATCTCGGAGAGGTGGCCCAGGATCACGGTGCCCGCGTCGCAGCCCATCGCCCGGAGGCAGGCTGCAGCAGCCCGGTTGGAGAGGTGGCCCCGGGGGGACCGGATCCGGCGCTTCAGCACCTCGGGGTAGGGGCCCGTGCGGAGCATGTCGGGGCAGTGGTTGGACTCCAGGAGGATTGCGTCCGAGACCCGGAGCCGGCGGATGATGGGGTCGGAGAGGACGCCGGTGTCGGTACAGCAGGTGAACCGGATCCCGTCTGCAGTAATCGTAAACCCGCAGGGTTCCCGGGCGTCGTGGGAGGTGGCGAAGGCTTCGACGGCGAAGCCATCTACTTCGTGGCGGATGCCGGGGTCTGTGCGGACCAGCCGCACGGGTTTCCGGCCGGTCTCGACACCGGCCAGGTCCCTAAGGGTGCCCCCGGTACCGTAAACGGGAACTCCCAGTCGCCGGGCCATCGGAGCGACCCCCCGCATGTGGTCCATATGCTCGTGGGTGACTAGGATTGCCCGGACCATGCCCGGGTCTCCTCCGGCAGCCCGGAGCCGGGCTATGGTCTCCTTCACCGAGAGGCCGCAGTCCACCAGGATTGCGCCGGTACCGTCGTCAACGCAGGTGCAGTTCCCCTTGGAGCCGGAGGCGAGTACTCTGATGTGCATGGAGGATCAGCGGGGGGGTGCGGACGTCCGGGAACGGTGCCGGAACCAGGTGATCATGGCCAGGTACCCGGCCAGGAGGCCGAGGGTGAAGACCCCGATGCCGATACCGATCAGCAGGAGGGGCCCGGTCACGTCCATGGGTATCACTGGGGCCCTCCGGGATAAGAATTATCCGGCCGCTGGGGGTGAGTGGCCGCCTTCCGGATCATGTGGACCGCGCTGGCCTGGCAGATCTGACGATCGGTGCGAACGTCAGGCGAACTTCCTCCCATGTGGCCGGATTATTTTTCCAGGGGAAGCACGTGGATCGCTGTCGCCTTCACTGAAACCCATACGTCCTTCCCTGGAGTCAGGCCGAGATCCTCGACCGATCTGAGGGTAACGAGACCAGTGATATCAAAACCACAGTCGATGACCACGTGCACAAAAGGTCCTGAGGGCATCAGGCGGGCAATCCTGCCCGGGTACACGTTCCGGGCACTGGTCCGGGAATTCCCATCAAGGCCGATGGTGACGTCCTCTGCACGGAAGAGTATGTTCACCTGCTTCCCGGGATTCATGGGAGACACCGCACAGAAGGTCTTCCCCGAGATATCCACAGATACCTCGCCGCCATAGTGTTCGGTGATGGTGCCATCGAGGATGTTCGCCACCTGCACGAACCGCGCGATGTTCTTTGTGGCGGGACGGTGGAAGATCTCCACCGTGGTCCCGATCTGGGGGAGCTCCCCCTCCATGATGACGCCCATCCTTCCTGCAAGGCGCTGTCCCTGGAGCATGTCATGGGTGCTGACAACGACGGTGGTTCCCGAATCCCGGTTCAGACGCAGGATAATCTCCTCGATCTTCTCCACCGAGTGGGGGTCCAGGTTCGCCGTCGGTTCATCGAGAAAGAGGATCTCGGGATCGGTGACCATGGCCCGGGCAAGGGCGACCCGCTGGGCTTCGCCGCCCGAGAGCGTGCGGGCAGGCCGCTCTGCATACCCCGGAAGGCCGATATCACGGAGGGCCTGGCTGACCCGTTCATGGATGGTTGCCTGGCTCGCTTTCCGGTACTTCATCCCGATGGCGATGTTCTCAGAGACGGTTCGGGCGAAGATGACAGGTTTCTGGGAGAGCATCGCCATCCGCCTCCGGAGGCGGAAGCGGGCGTCCCGGGACAGGGCGTCCTCCCCGAGGATCGAGAGCGATCCCCGGGTCGGCATCTCGATGAGATCCAGGAGCCGGAGCAGCGTGCTCTTTCCGGAACCGCTCGGGCCGATGAGACCGAAGATCTCACCATCGCGGATCGAGAAGGAGATCTCCCGGAGGATCTCCCTCTCCCCGTACCGTTTGGAGAGATTCTCTGTCTCGATCATGGGTACTCCTTGCCTGGCATGTCAGGATGTCCACTGGCTGCTCTGCCACATCGATCCCGACTGGACCAGGTTCAGGGCGACATTCACGATCACTGCGACACTGAGGAGGATGAACCCGAGGGCGATGGCCAGGGCAAAGTCCCCGACAGAGGTTTCCAGGGAGATCGCGGTCGTCAGGACCCGGGTGTAACCCCGGATATTTCCCCCGATGATCATGGCGGCGCCCACTTCCGAGATGGCCCGACCGAAGCCCAGGATCACGGCGGCCAGGATCCCGAACCGGGCCTCCCCGATGAGGGTCCACAGTGACTGGACGGTGGTGGCACCCAGGGAGAGGACCGTCTGCCGCATCTCCGGATTGATACTGGAGAGAGCTGCGAACGTGAGCCCGATGATCAGGGGGATCACGAGGATCATCTGGGCAATGATCATGCCGGGGGCCGTATAGAGGAGGTGGAAGAACCCCAGCGGGCCCTGGTTGGAGATGAGGAGGAAGAGGAAGAGGCCGGCGATCACGGTCGGCAGCGCGTAGAGCGTCTGGACCAGGTTGACGACCGCCCGCTTCCCGGGGAAGTTGTAGTAGTACAGGAGCGCACCGAGGGGGATGGCGATACACGCGGAGAGGAGGGTGGAGGCAAGGGAGATCTCCAGGGAGAGGATGGTGATCTGTATCACCTCGGGGTCCCGCGAAAGGATCAGCTGGATCGCCTGGATGAATCCCTGGACTATCTCGCCTGCCATGTGCGTATCTCCACACGATCAAGCCACTCCGCCCTATATCTCTGTTTCGAAGTGTGGTAGACAAATGGTAAAAATTAATTACTCTTCCTGCGTTATTCTGCCACATGAACACCACTGGAAAGCATTTCACGGGATGCGCGCTGGTGATGGTGATCCTGGCGGGGATGCTCTTTGCCGGGTGCACCCAGCCAGCTCCCACCCCGACCCCGACACCCACTGCGACCCCCACCGCGACCGCGACTCCCGTCGCGCACTCGCCGGACACCCTCCTCATCGCCACGACGACGAGCCTCTATGATACCGGCCTTCTCAACGGGATACAGGACTTCTACGAGAACGAGACAGGGATCAAGCTGAAGATCACCTCCCAGGGGACCGGTATCGCGATCCAGGTTGCGACCCGGGGAGACTGCGACCTCCTCCTCGTCCACTCACCGAGCCAGGAGAAGACCTTCATTGACCAGGGCCTGGGCATCAACCAGCGCTGCTTCGCGTACAACTACTTCCTGATCGTCGGGCCCGAGAGCGATCCCGCGGGCATCAAGGGCCTGACCCCCGAGGCGGCCTTCCAGAAGCTCTCTATGCTCGGGGTGAACCGCACACCGAACGTCTTCTTCGCCTCGAGGGGCGACAAGTCCGGAACCCATTCCGCAGAGCAGACCATCTGGAAGAGTGCCGGCTTCAACTATACGAACCAGGTGGTCAATTCCGGGCCATGGTATCTCTCTGTCGGGAAGGGGATGGGAGAGACCCTGACCCTTGCGAGCCAGAAGGGGGCATATACCCTGACCGATGAAGGGACGTTCCTCGCCTTCACGACCGATCTCGATCTGGTCCCCCTCGTCACCGAGGGCGGATCCCTCCTGAACCGGTACAGTGCCATCGCTGTGAACCCCGAGAAGCAGAACGCGAATGTGAACATCCTTGAGGCAGACCGGTTCATCAACTGGCTGATATCCGAGGATGGCAAGCAGTTTGTCGGTGATTACGGCCTGGACAAGTACGGAAAGAGCCTCTTCACACCGCTCACGTCCGACGTCTGCACGGGTACCCCCTTCAACTGCACCTGCGCAGGGGTCGTGGCCCCGGCCTGATCACACTTTTTTCACGGAGACTGGGGGGAACCCGATTCCCCCCACCATTATCCCAGAACCTTCCGACACAGGAGCTCCCCGGAGCGCTCTTTCAGGGGCTTCAGGTGATGCCCTGCCGGGCAGAAATCTTCAACAGCCCCCCCGCAGATCTTTGATGCATATGTGGAAGGCGCTGGACGTGGAAGCCTGGGTGGCGGGCAGGCAGCAGAGCCTGGACGAGGCGCGGGCCACCGCGCAGGAGATCATCGAAAAGGTCCGGAGCCGGGGGGACGCGGCCCTCCGGGAGCTCTCCCGGCACGTGGTGCTCACCGAGATTGCGGTCACCGACGCGGAGCGGGAGGCGGCCTACGAGCAGGTGGACACCCGGGTGATCGAGGCCCTCATCGAGGCGGAGGCCAGGATCACAAGTTTCCACGAGCGGCAGCGCCCCCGGGATCTCTGGCTGGAGGAGATGGAGCCCGGGATCGTGCTGGGGGTGAAGACCACCCCCCTGGACCGGGTGGGGCTCTACATCCCCGGCGGGAGGGCACCCTACCCCTCCTCGGCCCTCATGTGCGCCGTCCCGGCCCGGGTGGCGGGCGTCCCCCAGATCTGCGCCTGCTCCCCGCCCCCCATCAGCCCCATGACCCTTGTCGCGCTTGACATCGCCGGCATCACCGAGATCTACCGGAGCGGGGGGGCCCAGGCCATCGCCGCCATGGCACTCGGTACTGAGACGATCCCCCCGGTGCAGAAGATCGTGGGACCGGGGAACATCTACGTCACGATGGCAAAGATGCTCCTCAGGGAGGAGGTGGAGATCGACTTCCCGGCGGGGCCCAGCGAGGTGGCGGTTATCGCCGACGGGACCGCCGACCCCCGGATCATCGCCTGGGACATCCTGGCCCAGGCCGAGCACGACCCCAACGCCGCCTGCGTGCTGATCACGACGGAGAGGGCTCTCGCCGAACGGGTGGGCAGGGAGCTGGAGTCCCTGGCCGCGGCATCCCCGCGGAAGGAGATCATCGAGCAAGCGCTCGCACACTCCGGCTGGGTGACCGTGGCCAACATGGACGAGGCCGCTGCTGCTTCCGACGCCATTGCTCCCGAACACCTGTCAATCCAGGTCGCAGACCCCCTCTCAGTGCTGAACCGGGTCCACCATGCAGGAGCGATCTTTGTCGGGAAGTACGCGGCCGTTGCCTGCGGTGATTACGGGGTGGGCACGAACCACGTCCTCCCCACGGCAGGCTACGCGCAGACCTACTCGGGCCTCGACGTGCGCCACTTCATGAAGACATCATCGGTGCAGATCATTGACCGGGATGGCCTGGAGGCCGTCGGCGACATGGTGGAGGCCATCGCGGAAGCGGAAGGCCTCGCCGCCCACGC
>JAJRDA010000125.1 GCA_028678665.1 Methanomicrobiales archaeon
GGCGGTGAGGATACGGTCAAAGACCGGGAGCGCCTCCTGGCACCGCTGGAGGAGGGCCAGGGAGACCCCCATCGTGTAGAGGGGATAGGGCTGGCGGGGGGTGAGGTTCAGGGCCTGCCGGCTGGCCCTGAGGGCCTCGGTGTACCTCCCCAGCTGGTTGAGGGCGGTGGCCCGCCGGGCCCACGCCTTCCCGCTGGAGGGGTTCAGGGAGAGGACATGGTCCATGGCCAGCACCACCTCCCGGTACCTGCCCAGCCGCTCCAGGGTGAGGCCCAGGCTGTACCATTCCTCGTGGTTCGGGGAGAGGGAGAGGCCCCGCACCCGGGCCTGGATCGACTCCTCGTACCGGCCCAGGGAGGAGAGGATTTGCGCCTCGCGGTACCAGGAAGTGGCATCGTCAGGGTTCAGGATGAGCGACCGGTCCACGGACCGGAGCGCCTCACTGTCCCTGCCCAGGAGGTGGAGGGTCCATGCCCGGCTGGAAAGCGCCCCGGGGTCGTCCGGGGTCCGGGCCAGGGTTTCGTCGCAGCGCCGGAGCTGCTCCTCCATCTCCTCCTGGTTGGCCTGCGGGGCAGTACGGCTCCCCCACGATCGCTCTCCGCTCAATAAGGAACGCTGGAACCGGTGGAGAATAAAGGTTGTCATCTTTTACCGGGGAACCGGGAAGGCATCCCGGGGAAACACCGTCCGGGAGGATGGTGTACCGGACTGCGGCGGATAGCCCTCACGGCAGGCCGGCACCGATGGGATCCTGCCGTTCGGTGAATCGCCGGGTGAAGGGATACCTCCCGGATCCCGGAGTCTGTCTCCCCCGGCACCGTCCCGGGCCTTTCAGGTATGTTTCGGAATATCACCGGAGAGGCAGACCTCGAAGTTCATGGGGTACTGCCGGAATACCGGGAAGGGGTTCTGCACGCTGGAACCCTTGAATACGGAGAGGATGATCTTCGGCCACTTTGAGATCTTCCGGCACCGCTCGTAGAGGAGGCGACGCTGGTCATCGTGAACACAATCGTAGAGCACGACCCGCGGGGAGAGTATCTCCCTGCAGAATGTTCCTGCCATCTGGGTGAGTTCCCGGTCACCTATCACGTGGAGTGCGATCAAAAGGAATGCATCTTCCAGCATATGGTCCTGGGTGGGAACCCAGGTGATGCTCTCGCCGGGAGAGGGAAGTTCGTGGGGGAGGCTCCCGGAGATATTCTGGGAGACGAGAATCCACGCGGGCCGGTCATTCTCTTTCTCCGAGAGAAAGAGGTAATGGGACGGCGTGATTCCATCAGGATACCGGTGCGAAGCGCCCACCAGGATCTGGGCAGTGATGGTTCCCATGAACTCAGTGTTCCCCTATAGAATTCTCAGATCCCAGATATATCTATCGAAGAGTGTCACGAGGGATCATGACCATCCCTGACCCGGTTTCAGGATAACCTCCCGATACACGTAATACCCCGATGCACCCCACCATTTCATGAGAAGGTCCTGTCCCGTGTCCGCCATCGTTGTCACCGGCCTCACCAAGAAGTTCGGCACCCTCACCGCCGTGAACAACGTGAGCTTCACTGTCCCGGAAGGGGAGATCTTCGGGTACCTGGGGCCCAACGGGGCAGGGAAGACCACCACGATCCGGATCCTGACCGGGATCACCGCGCCCACGGCAGGGACGGCCGCTATTCTCGGGCACGACATCGTGGAGGAGACCCTCACCGCCCGCAGCCACATGGGGATCGTCCCGGAGACCTCCAACATCTACGACGATCTCACGGCCTGGCAGAACCTGATGTTCACGGCCGAGCTGTACCGGGTGGGGAAGGCTGAACGGGAGAAGCGGGCACAGGAGCTGCTGGAGACGTTCCAGCTCCTGGACCGGAAAGACGACAAGGTCCACGGGTTCTCGAAGGGGATGAAGCGGCGGCTCACGCTCGCGATGGGCCTTGTGAACGATCCCCGGCTCCTCTTCCTGGACGAGCCCACGTCGGGGCTGGACGTCCAGAGCAACCTGATCATAAAAGACGTGATCCGGGACCTGAACGACCGGGGAGTGACCGTCTTTCTCACCACCCACAACATCGAGGAAGCGAACACCCTCTGCCACCGGGTGGCTATCATCAACCGGGGGACCATCGCTGCCATCGATGCCCCGGAACGGCTGAAGCAGGCGATCCAGAGCGTCCAGTCCGTGGAGCTGGCCTTTGACCACATGGGTACGGAGGTGCTGGAGATGCTGCACCGGATCCCGAATGTCAACGAGGTCCGGAAGGAGGGGGACCGGGTCCGGCTCTACACCCCGGACCCGGGGAGCGTGCTGGAGGCGGCGATGGCCTCCCTGAAGGTACAGGGGATCCGGCCCCTCTCCGTGAACACCCTGGGACCCAGCCTGGAGGACGTCTTCGTGAAGCTGACCGGCCTTGACCGGGGCCATAACCGGGATCCGAAGGGGAAATGACCATGGAGTACTCCCTGTACCATTTCCGGAACGACCTGCACGGTGCCTGGGCCATCGCGAAGAAGGATCTCGTCATCTACTACCTGAAGCCCGCCATCTACATGTCCGGCCTCCTGTTCCCGCTCTTCATGCTGCTGGCCTTTGCCGTGGGGAAGAGCGCCCCCATCGCCACCCTGATCCCGGGGCTCATTGCCATCACCTCCCTCTTCTCCGCCTCGTCCATCGAACCGGTCGCCATCCCCATCGAGCGGAGGACGAAAACCTTTGACCGCCTCCTCTCGGCCCCAATCTCACTCTTTGCGCTCGTGCTGGGGGAGAGCGTGAGCGGCCTCCTCTTCTCGGGGTCCATCTGTCTCGCGCTCTTCATCGGCGGCGCGGTGCTGCTTCGCACGGCGGCCTTCTCCCTCCCGGTCCTCCTCCTCGCCATCGCCCTCTCCTGCTTCACCTTCGCCGCCATGGGTGCCGTCTTCTCTGCCTACCCCACCGAGAACGTGGGCGAGGTGATGTCGCTCTTAAACCTGGTCCGGCTCCCCCTGATCTTCATCTCCGGGGTCTTCGTCCCCCTGGAGACGATGCCCCCCTGGGGCATGGCCGTGGCCCGGATCTCGCCCCTCACCTACGGGAATGACCTGGTACGGTACGGGTTCGAGGGGACCACCCATTTCGGGATCGCGGTGGACGTGGTCCTGCTGCTGGTCTTCACCGCCATCTTCCTGGCCTTGGGGAACTTCCTGTACCGGAAGTTCAACGAATAGAGGCCGGGCGGCAGGCAGGCGGATGGGAGGGAGAGCGCTACTGCTCCCCCTCCTTCACGTACTCCACGCCCGCAGGGGCCGGGTAGTCCACCGAGATCACGATTGTCTCCGAGAGCCGGTTGAAGAGACGGAGCCGGGTGCCCGGCATGGCCAGCCACCCGATCAGGCAGTCCAGGGGGAGGAGGAAGGCCTTCCCGAAGGCCTGGAGTGCCGCGGCGGAGAGTCCGGCCTTCCCCCCCTGTCGATCCACGACCCGGAGGTTCAGCGCGATCTTCCCCACGGACTGGCCGGTGAATCCTTCCATGAGAATCCAGTAGAGGAAGAACAGGAAGGACTGGACACCCAGGTCAAAGATGCCCCAGTGGTTCAGGTCCCAGATCCGCCGGATCAGGCCGGTCTCCGGGAAGAGGATCAGTACCAGGTTCAGGACCGCGGTGAGGAGGATGAAGTCGATGAGCCAGGCAAAGAACCGGGTCTCCCATTTCGCGAGCCGCAGCGTCTCCATGCTACCGGATCAGGGTTCCCCGCACATAGAACTATGGCCCCGGAAGCCCCGGTAGGGGGGTGATTCCCTGCAGGTGGGAGATGAAAAAACAGGGGCTCGCGAAACGCCCGGTCCCGCGCCTCTCACAGCTTCTTCTGGGCGTTCCCCGGCACGAACCGCTTCCAGAACGGCTGCTCCTGCCGCTCCAGCCGTTCGGCGAGGGCATCCATCCGCCGGTCCTCGACCTCGTGGCGGACCAGCTTCAGCTGCTGCTGGTGGGAGATGATCTTCTGCTCGTGGTCCTTGACCTGCCCCCGCAGCAGGGCCACCTCCTCCTGGAGCTCCCGGACCGACGCCTGCAGCATGCCGATATCAGAGAGCACCCCGAGGGTCAGGGACTCCCCCGCGGGCTGCTCCGCGTGGCCGACCGCCGGCAGGGTGACACACATGCCCAGGTCCGCAACCGCCGGAGATCCTGCCTGCGCCCCCCGCAGAATGCCCCGGATGGAGGGCACATTGGTGCCGTGCTCCGTGAGGTCATGGATCTGCTTCAGGAGGTCCACGGAACCCGCCGCATAGAACTTGGTGCGGCCCTGCTTGGCAGTCGAGAAGAACTCGCCGAACGTCCGTACATGCCGCTTCACTTCCGCCTCGGGAAGCCCGGACTGTTCCACCAGTTCCCGGAACTTCAGGAGATCCTGAGCATCGGCCACATTTCCACCTGCACCATTGATTCTACTATTGTACGATCTGGGACTATAACAGGTTTGTGCGGGCAGGGGATCCTACCCTCGGGAGGGGATCGTATTCCCGGCGGAAAAACCAGAGGGATGACTCATGTCCCCTCTTCGACTGACGGCGAGCTATTTCGCGGGCCGGTCACCCCGGGTGTAGCTCCAGCGCCGCCACCCGGGAGATCTCTCCTGCCCGGATCAGCCGGAGGAGTCGCCGGACCCCCTTCTCCACTCCTGGGGAGAGGCCTTCCCGGTCCTCCACCACCACCGGCTGAATCCCGATGAACCGGATCTCCCCGGCAGCGTCCGACAGGAACTCCATCAGGTGGGAGAGGGGCAGGTGGTGGGTGCCGAAAGCCACGTCCTCGATCCTGTCCTTCGGCACCACCCGGAACTCGCCCGGGGGGAGGCCCATCTCCGCGGCATCCACGAGGAGCAGCAGATCCGGGTGAACGCGGCGGACCACCCCCGTAAAATTCTCGGGAGCGGTGCCGCAGTCGACGGCCTGCCACCCTCCTGCCTGGAGGTGGAGGGCCGCGTAGACCCCGGCCCCGTCATCGCCCCGGAGGGGATTGCCAATACCCAGGAGGAGGTTCATCCCGTGATCCTCCGGAGGTTGCGGCCGGGCCCTCATCAAGGTGACGGATGCAGGGGATCCGGTTCTGCCCGGTTCAAATAGGATCAGGGAGAGAAATCCCTGGAGAAGGAAGGGA
>JAJRDA010000126.1 GCA_028678665.1 Methanomicrobiales archaeon
CAGGGGGGTCCGGTCCCCGAGCCTCCGGTAGGCATCCATCCTGCCTGTATCCTCCGGGAAGTGGTGCCTGAGGTCCTCATCCAGCCCCTCCGAGTCCTCGTAGGTGACCACGATGACGGGGAGGGCGGTCTCTTCGTGGATCCGTGCGGGGTCCAGGATGTTGTACCAGGCGATCACCGCACCGGAGAGGAGCACCGCGTTCACGTCCCGGCGCCGGAGCGAGCGGAGGATCCGGAGGACGGCATCGGTGGCATCCATGCCCCCCACCGAGAGCCTGGTCACCGCCACGCCGTCGATCCTGAGGTCTTTTCTCATCACCACACCGGCCAGCGTGGAGGCGGTCCTGCCACGGAAGGATTCGGCGATGCCGAGGACCCGCAGCCCCTTCTTCGCCAGGTGCATGGAAGGACTTATGTCAGGGGATTTTAAATAGTGTAGTGATGAAGTTCAACCCCGACGAGGTGACGATCCTCGTCCCCACCCTCAACGAGGCACCGACGGTGGGCGGGGTCATCAAGGACTTCCAGAAGCAGGGGTTCCGGCATATCCTTGTCATGGACGGCCGGTCCACGGACAAGACCGTGGAGATTGCCCGGAGCACCGGTGTCACGGTGAAGACCCAGACCGGGAAGGGGAAGGGGAACGCCATCATCGAGGCCATGGAGATGGTGGAGACCCCGTACGTGATCCTGGTGGACGGCGACGGCACCTACTCGGCAAAGGATTCCGAGAAGATGCTCCGTCCCCTCTACCTGGGCTTTGACCATGTCATCGGGGACCGGCTCGGGTCACCCGAGAAGGGTGCCTTCGGGATCCTGAACTACAAGGGCAACCAGCTGATCAACATCCTCTTCAAAATCGCCCACGGCCGCGAGCTCCACGACATCCTCTCCGGCTACCGGGCCTTCACGATGGAGTCCATCCGGCAGATGAACCTGCGGGAGCGGGGCTTTGAGATCGAGACCGAGATCACGGTGGAAGCCGTCCGGAACAACCAGCGGATCATGGTGGTACCGGTCCAGTACCGGAAGCGGGTGGGCACCCGGACCAAGCTGGCCCCCTTCCAGGACGGGGCCAAGATCATCTCCACCCTGTACCGGCTCGCAAAGGTGAACAACCCCATCTTCTACTTCGGTTTCATCGGTATGATCATCACGGTCCTGGGGATCTTCACCGGCGTGTACGTGGTAACGGAATGGCTGCGGGGCGTGGAGCGCGTCCCGATGACCATCCTCACCGTGCTCCTGATCATGGTGGGATTCGAGATCTTCATGTTCGGGATCATCTCCGACATCATCCTCGCCTTCCACCGCGAGGTGCTCCACGAGCTGCAACTGCTGCAGCAGCCCCGGCAGCCGAAGTAGGGCGGAGAACGACACACCTTCCCGGTGGGCCGGCTTTTCAACAGACGACGGGTGGGACGCTCCCGGGGGCTCACCGCCCCCGCCGCGCCGCCTGAGGTTTTCATGGATCAAAACCCCGCGGTGTCAGGTGTTCGCGGATTACTACCGGGATGCTCTTGGGGGCTCCGCCCCCGCCGCGTGGGCATCCCCCTATGATGGATGGGCAGATCTTCGGTTGTACGCCGACGTGGCGGGACATCCTCACGGGTGAGGGACCTGGAGGGGGTCTCCCCCCCTCCCGTCATCCCTCTCAGTACTGGGGTTCAGTTCTGGCGGGGAAGGCGGGAGGAGGAGTGCTCCCCTTCCGCTCTGATCGCTCCCGTTATTTCCTCTCCAGCTGCCGTGCGAGGACCAGGACCCGGCAGGAGTGCTCGGCAGCGGCCGTATGCAGGTAGGCCTCCTCCAGTGTTGTCCCGCCGGCAAAGGTGCCGTGCCCCCGTGCGATGGCAACGCGGTGCCCGGTGAGCGCCTGCGCCACGTTCCTTGCCAGATCCGCAGACCCCGGTTCCCCGTCCACGACAGGGATCTCGGGGCAGAGGAGCTGCCCTTTGCTGTCCCGGGGGACTACCGGCCCCTGCTGCACGAGGGAGAGGGCCACCGCATGGGGAGGATGGGCGTGGACCACCGCCAGGTGGCCGGTCGTTTCGTAGATGGCCCGGTGCACGGCCTGCTCCCGGGATGCCTGGGCAGGGACCGGGCCCCTGAAGGGGACCAGCACCGGCGGCCCCGGGTCCTCCAGGTACTCCCCGCTCCGCTTGATATGGAAACCTTCCGGCCCCCGAACCGACAGGTTGCCGAAGTTACCCGCAACGAGCCCCTCGTCATGGAGCCGTGCGCCTATCCGTCGGAATTCCTGATCCTGCATTCCCCGCACCTCTTCCCCGCACACCATGTCTTCGCGTATTCCACGATCCGCGCATGCACCTCGCGGTACACCCCTGCATCGCAGGGAAGCGCCGCCTCGAACTCTCCCTTCAGGGCCTTCCGGGGCGCCGCAACACCGGCACACCGGCAGATCCTTTCGGTGTATGCGTCCACCACGAAGGAGGGCCTTCCCAGCCCATAGCAGAGCATCGAGTCGGCGGTCTCCTCGCCGATGCCGCGGAGGGAGAGGAGGTCCCTCCGGAGATCTTCCGTGGACCGGCACTCCATGCCCCCGATGCCGCCGTACGTGGAGAGGATATGGGCGGAGAGCTCCTTCAGCCGTTCCGCCTTCTGCCGGAAGAAGCCGGTGCACCGGATCAGGCGTTCCAGGTCCTCCTGTTTACGGGTGTGTATCCCTGCGAGGGAGCAGCATCCCGCTTCCCGCAGGAGACCGAGCGCCCGCTCCACGCTCTCCCACCGGGTCTGCTGGGTGAGGAGGGCGCCGATCAGGATCTCCTCCCGGCCGCCCGGCCACCAGGCTCCGGCGGAAGCCCGGTCAGGGAGCAGGGAGACGATCCTCCCGATCCTAGCGGAACTGGATGCCGACATCCTTCATCTTGCTGTGGCGGGCGATGTTGAGGAGCAGGGGGGTTATGGCCTCAATCATGGGGGAGACCCGCAGCGGCCCGGCGTCAAACGCCTTCAGGTTCGGGACCGACTCCACCACTCCTCTCACCACCTGCCTGGCCCCGGCGTCGTCCCCGCAGACGGCCACCGAGTAGTCCAGGGTCTGGTCCAGCGCCCGCCACCGGTTGGCGGCCACGTTGTTGAATGCCGTGCAGATCCGGGTCCCCGGGGGGAGGAGCTTCTGCAGGAGGAGCGCCGCGGACCCTTCCGGCGGGGGGTCAAAGAAGAAGATATCCGACCTCTGCATCGGGTTCACCGGCGAGATGACCACCTTCTTCTCCATGCCGGTGAGGGCGGAGACGGTGGCTGCGAGGTGGGTGAAGGGGATGGCGAGGATCACCACCTCCCCGTGGTCCACTGCCTCCTGGTTGGTGACGCCCCGGAGGACGCAGGGGGTTCCCCTGCCCCGGAGGATGCCCATGCACTCGGTGCTGGACGCCGACGCCTTCTCTGCCTCGCGGGACCCGATCACGACGTCATGCCGGGGTGCAAGGCGCATGGCCAGCCCCTCGCCGATCTCCCCGGTTCCGCCGACGATGCCGATCTTCACCTAGTCCACCAGCGGCTTCATCACAGCTTCCAGGGTCCCGGCGTCCGTGACGCCCTCGAACCGCCGGACGACCTTCCCGTCCTTCTCAACGACCAGGGTGGGCACCACGTGGATATCGTACCGGTCCGCCAGATCCATGTGGTTGTCCACGTCCACCTTTTGGACTTCGATGGACTCGCCCATCCGTTTCTTCAGGTCCTCGAGGATGGGGGTCTGGTATCTGCAGGGTCCGCACCAGTCCGCGTAAAAATCGATGATTACGGGTTTTCCCATGGATCCACCGGAGAAGGGTCACACGGAAGGGGCAATAAATATTGTGATGGGGGTCTTACCGGGAGAGGATCGCCATGATGATCCTCCCGTAGGCCGGCCGGGTGACGAGAACCCCGATCAGGACGCCGATGATGGTGATCAGGGCAAAGCCCTTCAGGGTGGAGAGGTCCATGAGGATCAGGGGCAGCATGGCGATAATGACGGTCCCTGCCGCAACCACGATGATGGCCACTGCCCTCTCCAGCCGCTTCCGGTACAGCGAGGGGGAGGGCACCCTGCCCTCGTGGAGCACCTCGTCGGTGGTCATCACCAGCTGGTCGATCCCGGTGCCCACGACGGCGATCAGCCCCGCAATGGAGGCCAGGTCCAGCTGCTGGATGAACGTGGCCACCCCCAGGAGGATCACCACCTCGGCCAGGTTGGTCCCCATCATCGGGAGCACGATCAAAGGCTCCCGGTACCGGTAGTAGATCACGAGACCCACCGTGAGAATGGCGAACAGCAGGGCCACGACGCTGGCCCACATGTAGTGCTCGCCAAGGGGTGCCGAGACCGAACCGGACCCGGCGACCCTCACCTCAACGGGGAGCGCCCCGGCCCTCAGGTGGATCTCCAGCTGCTGTGCCTGCTGCAGCCCCGCGTTCCCCTCGCCGGTCGTGGCATAGAGCTGCCGGGTGGGCTGGGTCACCAGTGACTTCGCGAGATCGGGTGAGAGGGGGGCGCTGTACACCGTTCTCCCGTCAAGGATCATGGAGAGGTAATGGCTCTCCGGATCGGTGGTGGCACCGGTTTGGATGCAGGCGTCGCGGAACGCATCGGCCCCCTCCTCGGAGAGGCTGAATCCCACCCCCCAGACATCCTGCCCGGGAGACTCCTTGGAGGGCACGCTCACAGAGGTGATCACGTCGCCGAAGAGGACATGCTCGGTCTCGTTCGCGGTGGTCTGGATCCGGATCTCGAACTTCCCCTGCTGGGTCACGATCTCCCGGGCGGTCTGCATATTGACACCGGCCAGCTCCACCCGCACGTACCGGACCACACTGGAGCCAACCGGCGTGAGGAGGTTTACCCTCGCATCCCGGGTGCCCAGCGTGTTGATCTTCTCCTCCAGGATCCGCTTCACCGTCTCCGCAGTGCTCCGGGAGACACCCTCTTCATAGCTGGTAAGGGTCGCGTTCATTTCAGGGAGGATACGGGCCAGGTCATCGCGGGTATAGTACTTCTGGATCTCGATCTTCCCGTTGCCCAGGTCATAGACCTGGGTGTCCAGCCGTTCCCGGAGGGCATAGACCA
>JAJRDA010000127.1 GCA_028678665.1 Methanomicrobiales archaeon
AAGCGGAAGGGGGTCTTCATCCAGATGGAGGACGAGATCGCCTCCATGGCAGCGGTGATCGGCGCCTCCTGGACGGGGGCCAGGGCCATGACGGCCACGTCGGGGCCGGGCTTCTCCCTCATGATGGAGCACATCGGTTACGCGGCCATGACCGAGACCCCCTGCGTGGTCGTGAACATCCAGCGGGGCGGACCCAGTACTGGCCAGCCCACCCTGGGGGCGCAGGGGGACATGCTCCAGTGCCGGTTTGGCTCCCACGGGGACTACAGCGTCATCGCCCTCTCCCCGGCCTCGGTGCAGGAGATGTTCTCCCTCACTGTCGCGGCCTTCAACCTGGCAGACCGGTTCCGGGTGCCGGTCTTTCTCATGGCCGACGAGATCATCGGCCACATGCGGGAGCGTTTTGCAATCCCTGACGAAGTGGAGGTCGTGCCGAGGAGGCCCCTTGCGAAGGGCGTACTCCCCTTTGCCGCCGGGCCGGACGGTGTGCCCGGCTTTCCGGTCTTCGGCGCCGGCCACGGGGTCCACGTGACGGGCCTCACCCACGACGAGCGGGGCTACCCGCGGGCCACGAGCCCCGACCTCCACCAGGAGCTGGTCATGCGACTTACGCACAAGGTGGAGTCTGCCCGCCGTGATATCGCCGACTACCAGGTGGTGAACCCCGGTGCCAGGCGGGTCTTCATCTCATACGGCGCACCGGCCCGGACCGTGCAGCAGGTGCTCCATGACCGGAAGGACCCCACCGTCGGGCACCTGCAGCTGCGGGTCGTCTGGCCGATCCCCGAGTTCGCCCTCGGCGAGTTCCCGGAGGCAGAGGTCTTCCTCTTCCCGGAGATGAACCTGGGCCAGATGGCCAGGGAGGCGGAACGGCACACGGACGTCCCCCTGGTGCCCATCCCCCGCCTGGGCGGGGAGCTGCATACCCCGGCGATGCTCGGAAAGGCACTGGAGGCGCACCCATGACCTTCCGGGACTGGTACCGGGTGGACCGCCTCCCCACCATCTACTGTGCAGGGTGCGGCAACGGCACCGTCATCAACTGCGCCCTCCATGCGGTGGATGCGATGGCATGGAAGCAGGAGGAGACGGTCTTTGTCTCGGGGATCGGGTGCTCGTCCCGGGCGCCCGGCTACATTGCCACCGATTCCCTCCACACGACCCACGGGAGGGCGCTCGCCTTTGCCACCGGCGTGAAACTGGCCCGGCCGGACCTGCACGTCGTGATCTTCACGGGCGACGGGGACCTGGCCGCCATCGGCGGCAACCACTTCATCCACGCGTGCCGGCGGAACGTGGACATGACCGTGATCTGCATGAACAACTGGATCTACGGCATGACCGGGGGCCAGGGCTCCCCCACCACCCCGGTGGGTGCCCTGTCCACGACGACACCCTACGGCTCCGCGGAGGGCGTCTTTGACATCTCCGAGCTGGCCGTGGCGGCAGGGGCAAACCACGTGGCCCGGTGGACCTCGTACCACGTGAAGGAGCTGACCCGTGCCATCCAGACCGGTCTCGAGACCCCCGGGTTCTCGCTCATCGAGGCGCTGGTCCAGTGCCCCACCGGCTACGGCAGGCGCAACCGGCTCCGGGAGGTATCGGACATGATCGAATTCCTGAAGACCCATGCCATGCTCCTCTCCCGTTACCGGAAGATGGTGGCGGAGGGGAAGCCGGTACCGGCCGATATCTTCACGGTGGGGGAGTTCGTCCGGAGGAACCGGCCCGCCATGGGGGTGCCGCCATGAGGCACGAGGTCCGGTTCAGCGGCTTCGGCGGCCAGGGGATCATCCTGTCGGCCGTGATCCTGGGGCGGGCCGCGGCCCTCTACGACGGGAAACACGCAGTGCAGACCCAGGTCTACGGGCCGGAGGCCCGGGGCGGCGCGTCCATGTCGGCGGTGATCATCGACGACGAGCCCATCCTCTACCCCGAGGTATCGGTCCCGGACATCTACGTGATCATGTCCCAGGAAGGGTTCCTGCGCTACGGGGCCCAGGCGCCGAAGGAGGCGGTGATGCTGCTCGACTCTGACATGGTGAAGGGGCGCCCCGGGTGCACCTTCCGGGAGATCCCGGCCACCTCCGAAGCCCAGAAGACGCTCGGCAGGGTGATTGTGGCCAACATCGTGATGCTGGGGGCGCTCGTGCAGGCCACCGGGATCGTGAGCCGGGGGGCGATGGAGAAGGCGATCCGGGACTCGGTGCCGAAGGGCACGGAGGACCTGAACCTCCGGGCCCTGCAGCGGGGGATGGAGCTGGCCGGAGCGAAGGGGGGACAGGGATGAGGCTTCTCGAGTGCGAGGCAAAGGAGATCTATGCCAGGTACGGCATCCCGATCCCGAAAGGGGTCCGGGTGAAGGCAGGGGAGAAGATCCCTGACCTGGCCGGTATCGGCCCGGAGCTGGTGCTGAAGGCGCAGGTAGAGGTCGGGGGGCGGGGCAAGGCCGGGGGGATCCTCCCGGCAACCCCTGCGGATGCGGCCCGCGTGGCAGAGGAACTCTTCCGGAAGGAGATCCGGGGGGTGCCGGTCCGGGAGATCCTGATCGAGGAGAAACTCCCCATCCGGCACGAGTACTACCTCTCCATCCTGGTGGACCGCTCCACGCGCCAGCCCCTGATCCTCTTTGCCGAAGCAGGCGGGGTGGACATCGAGCAGGCGGCGAAGGAGACACCCGGGGCGGTGCGGCGGGTGACGATCTCCCCCCTCCTCTCCGATGTGCCTCCCTTCGCCCTCCGGGATCTCCTGGGCGGCAGGGTGAAGGAGTTCGGACCGGTCGTGAACCGGCTCTGGAAGGTCTTCCGGGAGAAGGACGCGATGCTCGCCGAGGTGAACCCCCTCGTCACCACGGACCGGGGAGTCTTTGCCGCCGATGCGAAGCTGATCGTGGACGACAATGCCCTGGGTCGCCAGGGGATCACCGTGAACCGGGACCTGACGCCCCGGGAGCGGGAGGCCGAGTCCCATGGCTTCTCCTACGTGGAGCTGGACGGGAACATTGGCGTCATCGGGAACGGGGCGGGCCTCACGATGGCCACCCTGGACCTGATCCAGTACTACGGGGGTGCGGCGGCCAACTTCCTGGACGTGGGGGGCGGTGCAGACCAGGAGCGGGTGAAGCACGCCGTCCGGCTGGTGGCAGGGAGGCCGGGCGTTTCGGTGATCCTCGTGAACCTGCTGGGCGGGATCACCCGGTGCGACGACGTGGCCCGCGGGATCCTGGATGCAGGGGTCCCCCAGACGGTGATGGTTCGCCTGGCCGGTACCAATGAGGAGGAGGGGAAGAAGATCCTTGACGGCCGGGGGTATCCCATGTTTGCCACCATGGACGAGGCCGTGAAGGCGGCCGTGGAGGCAGGGGCATGATCTACGGTGACCGGAACACCGGGATCCTGGTGCAGGGAGCGACTGGCCAGCAGGGGGCGTTCCACATCCAGTACATGAACGCCTATGCCCGCAGCGTGGGCGGCCGGGGGGTTGTGGCCGGTGTCACGCCAGGGAAGGGCGGACAGGAGGTGCACGGTGTCCCTGTCTACGACAGCGTCCGAAAAGCCGTTGCCGACCACGACATCGGTGCCGCCGTCATCTTCGTCCCCGCCGCCGCGGCCCCGGACTCAATCATGGAGGAGGCCCATGCCGGGATCCCGGTGATCGTGGCTATCACCGAGCGGATCCCGGTCCATGACACGATGAAGGCCATCGCCTATGCCCGGATGGAGGGCGCGGCCGTCATCGGCCCCAACTGCCCGGGCCTCATCTCGCCGGGAGAGGTGAAGCTCGGCATCATACCGGCCCACCTGGCCTCCCGGGGTCCCGTCGGGGTCATCTCCCGTTCGGGAACCCTCACCTACGAGGTGATCCATGAGCTGACCCGGGCCGGCATCGGCCAGTCCACGGTGGTGGGGATCGGCGGCGATCCCGTCATCGGCCAGACCTTCACCGACGTGCTGGAGCGGTTCCGCCACGACCCGGCCACGAAAGCCGTCGTGGTCATCGGCGAGGTGGGGGGAGCCCTGGAGGAGGAGGGGGTGGCAGCGACAGCCCTCCCGGTGGTGGGCTACATCGCCGGCGTCTCGGCGCCGCCGGAGAAGAGGATGGGGCATGCCGGGGCCATCGTCGAGGGCGGCGAGGGGGACGCGGCCTCCAAGATCCGCCGGATGGAGGCGCTGGGTGTCCCCGTGGCACAGCGGGTAGCGGAGATCCCAGCCCTCGTGAAGGAGCTCCTGTGAACGACGAGATGATGATGAGGGCAGCCGCGGGGATCGCGGCCTCCATCGGTGCGAAGGCAATCGTCTCCTATACCCGGAGGTGCGAGTGTGAGACCGACGTCCCCGTCATCTGGGTCCGGGAGCTGCAGATGGACGTGGTCCAGGACCTCACGATGCCGGATATCCTGGAGATGTGCGAGCACCACCTGCTGGACACCGCCATCCAGATCTACCTGCAGAAGAGGCTGGAGCAGGGCCTGGTCGTGGGAGTCTTCCCTTACGCCATCCTGATCTTTGACATCGAGGAGGGGAAGAACTTCATCCGGCTCCAGGACTTCGAGGACATCGTGCCCCGGGAGGTGATGTTCTCGGTCCTGTCCCTGGCCATGCAGATCGCGGTGGAGGGGAGGGAAGGGCGGACCATCGGCACCGCGTTCATCATCGGCGACGGGGAGACGATCCTGCGCCACTCCCACCAGGCGATCCTGAACCCTTACGAGGGGCAGCACCAGGGTGTCTGCGACATAAAAAATCCCGAGAACTGGGAATCCATCAAGGAGCTGGCGCAGCTGGACGGGATCTTTGTGGTGAACCGGGACGGGTTCATCCTGGCCTCGGGCCGTTACCTGGATGCCTCCGCGAGGGACGTGGTCCTCCCCGGCGGCCTGGGCGGCCGGCACCGGGCCACCGCCGCCGTTACCCGCGAGCACCCGGTCATCGGCGTCACAGTCTCAGAGAGCGGGGGCACCATCCGGGTCTTCCGGGAAGGCGAGGTGAGAATCTCCATCCGCCCCCACGAGCGACGGTC
>JAJRDA010000128.1 GCA_028678665.1 Methanomicrobiales archaeon
ATCTGCTTTCCCCATTTCAGGCTCAACCATCCTGAAAATTCAAAGGTAATATATGGATTCAGAGGTTCACCTATCCAGTAACGGTGATGAATATCCCACCGTGCTGAGGGTTCCATGGCTTTCTATGATCTTCTCGTGCAGTTATACGATTTCCTGCTGCCGATAGTCATTATCGCAGACATCTTTTTTGCCGTCACCGTCGTGTTTGTCAGGAAAAAAACCCCGACATCCGCGGTTGCATGGCTTCTGGTACTGCTATTGCTGCCATTTATCGGATGTTTTTTGTTTCTGGTCTTTGGTCAGTCATTTCGAAAAGAGAAGAGGTTCCTCCTGAAACATGAGACTGATCAACAATTAAGGGAACGGATGGTATCCCAGATACAGGAGGTTAAAACGAGGGCGGAAAAGCTGGGCAATCAATGGTCAGGGGCGTACCACAGGATGGCTCTTTTGCTGCTCCAGAATAACCGGGCCCTGATCACGACTAACAATCAGATCACACCATATATTGACGGGAAAGCCAAGTTTGCTGACCTGATCGAGGCGATCAAGAACGCCCGCGACCATGTGCATATGGAATATTTCATCCTGAAGGACGACGGGCTCGGCCGGGACATCATGAAAGCGCTGACAGAACGGGCCCGGGCGGGCGTGGAAGTACGGCTCCTTGTCGACGGGGTTGGAAGCGGCGGACTGCCGCGTCACTTTTATCATGAACTCACCGCCGCCGGGGGAAAGCATGCCGTCTTCTTCCCCTTCTTAATTTCCTATTTCAACTACCGGGTCAACTTCAGGAACCACAGGAAAATTGCCGTCATTGACGGCGAGACCGCGTTTATCGGCGGCTTTAATATCGGTGATGATTACCTTGGCCTCGACAAGAAGTGGGGATACTGGCGGGATACTGCAGTAAGAATCAGAGGGACCGGTGCACTGGATGCCCAGATACGATTTTCCCTCGACTGGAATTTCGCGTCTCAAGATAAGATGGAGGTTACTGAGCGGTATTTCCACGAGAGTCCCCTCCCGAAAGGTTCCCTCATCCAGATCGTCTCCGGTGGACCTGATACTGCCTGGAACCCGGTGAAGGAATCGTACCTGAAGATGATCACTACCGCGGTGGAAACGGTGTATATCCAGACACCCTACTTCATCCCCGACGAGAGTGTGATGGATGCGCTCCACATTGCAGCCCAGTCGGGGATTGACGTGCGGATCATGATCCCGAGTAAACCGGATCACCTCTTTGTGTACTGGGCCAGCCACTCCTATATTGAAGAGCTCCTTGACTCGGGTGTCAGGGCCTACACGTATGAGAACGGGTTCCTTCATGCCAAGACTATTGTGATCGACGGGCTGGCGGCATCCGTCGGGAGTGCCAACTGGGATAACAGGAGTTTCAAGCTGAACTTCGAGACAAATGCCGTCATCTATGATGAACATGTGGCCGGGGAATTGAAACAGGCATATCTCAATGACCTCTCCCACTGCACGGAGCTTACGCCTGAATGGTATGCCAGCCGCTCACGGTTTTTCAGGGTCAGATCTTCCCTGTCCCGTCTCTTCTCCCCCATTCTGTAATCCCGGGACCCTTTCCTTTTTTCTCTCAACACAGAAATGCCGGATTATTTTATCAGATTACTCAGATACCGCTTCAAACGGGGAATGCTTTCTTCGTAGTGTACCTGCAGGGTAGACACCGTCGACGGAATATAGTTCCAGGCAATGACCCCTGCGGATATCCCCTTGTGGAGGGGGTTTGCCGTTGATCCGATGACGATGCACTCCCTGGAGAGGATACCATCGAGAAAACCTTTGACGGTATCAGCCCTGACACCGGTGACCACTCCTCCCACGGAGGGGAGCACGTGGGCGTCGGAACCACCGGTGATCGGGAGATGATGCTCACCTGCATACCTGGCCGCTTTCTCATTGAGATCCTGGCCCATCGCTCCACATATCACCTCGATGCCATCAACATGGTCGATCGTTCCGGCAGGGAGCGTTTTATTATCGATACATTTCAGGACGCCGCGGTTGATACCAAAATACCCGAACGGGTGGGCAGCGACTTTCACGCAGTGAAAACTCTCTACCGATTCGAGTATCTTCTGAACTGGCAATTGAACTGCCATATACTGGCTTTTTCTCAGGTCTCCTTTGATCTGGGTGATAAAATAATCGGCGAGTTCACCAAGAGAATAAAAATAGAGGAGGATATGAGGACCTTCGAGTGAACTGAGTTCAATGCCCGGGATGACAAGCACATCACGGGGCTGATTCCAGGCCTCGACCACCCCCTGGATCTCGTTATGATCGGTGATTGCCACCCCGATCCCTAGATGTTTTGCACGGGTAAGCAGGGAGGGAATTCTGATTGTGGCATCAGAATGGCGCGTATGAATATGCATATCCACCGGAGTATACCCCTTCTGCCTGATCTCGTGGAGAAGCGGGGAGGTAAACTGAATGGAATGATGGTGCGATGGTATCATACCGGCTCCGGGTCAGTATACGACGTATGTACCGGCCGGAAGAAAAAAACTGTGATGGTGAAGGATATTTAGAAATGTATTTGCCTCCCGGTCAGCAGGGCTGACCTTCGGCCGCAGAGATACGTCTGGCTCGCTTCAGTGCCTCTCGAGAAACACACAGACAGCCAGGTGGGGACCATACTTCCCGGGGACCTCCCGGGTCGTGAGGTTCCGGATGGTGAAGAACGGTGCGAACAGGTCTCCCAGCTCCTCCTCAGAGGAGAAGTAGAGGGTCGTGCCCAGCGGAGTCTTCCGGACTTTCCCGGAGCCCCCGAACTGGGGATCCTCATCGCTGAAGCAGACTGAGAGGTACTTCCCTCCCGGCCGGAGGAGGCGGCGGACGTTTCCCGCGTACCGCTCCCGGTCCTCCGGGAAAATGTGGTGGAGCAGCTCCCAGTCATACGCGAAATCGAAGGTGTCCCGGATCTCATGAAGATCCCCCAGAAGGTCAGCAACGAGAAAGGTGCACCGGACCCCCTTCAGTGCTGCTCTTTCCCGGGCAACCTCAATCGCCCGTGGGGAGATGTCCACCCCGGTCATCTCAAACCCGATACCGGCGAGGTAGAGGGCGTTCGTCCCTGCCCCGCAGCCAAGATCGATCGCGTTGCAGGGCATCACCTTCCCGCTCCGGACCAGGTCCACCAGGATCCCGGATGGGGATTCCGTGTGCCAGGGGATCCGTTCCAGGGGAACCTCCCGGTAGATCTTATCCATATCGTCCCGCACGTCAGTCACCTCTGATCCGGTTCATGTCGCCTTCGCGCGGTGTCCGTGCCCTGCTCACGGGATGCACATTAAGGGTATCAGCGGAACAGATCATGGAGGGAAAACCGGTACTGCCCCAGCTTCCCCCCGAAGCTGGAGGCCCCGATGTGGGTCGCCCTGCCTGTTCCGGCCGCCGCCTCGATACCCTGCTTCATCGCACGCCGGATGGAGGCCTCGTCCACGCCGTTGAAGACGATCTCATAGACTGACCGGACACCTTCCGGCACCTGCGAATCCGCGACCCTCCCTGTGAGAGCAGGGCACCAGGGGTGGTTCGTGCTGGCCGGCATCGGGAACCGGTAGTTAAGGCACCCGACCTTGGAACCGCTCGCCACGATCCCGCCGGGGAAGCTCGCGGCCACGCCCTTCGTCCCGGCAACGGTCTGCGCCGCCGCCTCGGCGGCAAGGAGTGCCGAACCCCGGTCTTTCCCCATGACCAGGAAGTTGCCGCCGGCGATGCCCTTCACGGTGCCGAACCGCTCCTCCCCCACGTACTCACCCTCCATGGTAGGGATCTTCCAGCACCGCCGGCCGCTGACGGTGCACCGCTCCTCGTAGGAGTCCCCGAAGTAGTGCATCCGGGTGTAGAACCGGGACTCTGCGTCAGGGAAGCCGTCGAACGCCGAACAGGTGGGCACAGGGAGGACGCACTGGGAGACCCGCGCCGCCACGTGCACCTTCATCTGCTTCTTCTCGCCGAAGAGGAGGATCGACACCCCGGGCCTCCCATCCGGGGTCCCGGACGGCGGCACGGCCCCTTCGATCCCTGCCTCGCAGGGACAGCCGATCTTGGACGTGGCAAAGCCGGTTGCCTCCCGTGCCGCCCGGTATGCCCATTCCATGCGCTCCGCCGTGATGACGATCCGTGAAACCCAGGCCGGGAAGGCCTCGGCATAGGTGTCCAGGATCACGGCACCGTGGATCTCCATCGTCAGCACCTCCCGTCCGAGTACACGATCCCTTCCTCGGTGATGATGCAGTTCATGTGGATGTCGTTCCCATCGACGGGGATCCGATCCGCCTCCTGGCAGGCAAACGCGATCCCGATCTTCCGGATCCGGGGATTCCGGCCCAGGAACCGGTCATAGTAGCCGGCGCCGTAGCCCAGCCGCCCGCCGTTCCGGTCAAACCCCAGCATGGGGAGGATGATCGTGTCCACGTCTTCTGCCCGGGCCGGGATCTCGTTCCCGATGGGTTCGGGCACGTTGAAGGTGCTGGGGACGAGAACTCCGGGGTCCTCCAGATAGGAGAGCCGGAGGCTCACATCCGCCTTCACGATGATGGGGACAATCACCCGGTTCCCCCGTCCGAGGAGCGTCCGGATGAGGGGCAGGGTGTTCACCTCCAGTTCCTTCGCCGAGTAGACCATCACGGTCTCTCCGTCGGGGATGAGTGCGAGCACGTGCCTGCAGATCCGTTCACTCCTCTCCCGCCGCTCCGCAGGGGTCATCGCCTCCCGGTTGCACCGCATGACCTGGCGGACCCGGTTCTTCTGCTCCCTCATGATGAGTAGTGTATC
>JAJRDA010000129.1 GCA_028678665.1 Methanomicrobiales archaeon
GTGACGCCGGTGATGGTGCTGTACGCGATCCTCCTCGGGGGAGTCGGGGCTCTCATCGCGCTCTTCACCGGCCTCTCCCTGAAAGGATTCGGGAAGGTCATGGAGAGGGTATTCGGGGACCGGGTGGTCCTGCGGGTTCTTGCCGCAGGGATCATCATCGCGACGGTCGGGTATTTCCTCCCCGCGCTGTTATTCTCGGGTGAGATCCAGATCCACGATATCATCGCGAACCCTGCCGGCGTGGGAGTCGCCATGCTTCTCCTGTACGCGGTCCTGAAGATCCTCCTCCTGGCACTGTCCTTCAAGAGCGGCTACATCGGAGGCCCGATATTTCCCGTGCTCTTCTCTGCCACCATGGTCGGCCTCGCCCTCTCCCTGGTCTTCCCGGGCGTCCCGGTTGCCGTCTTCGTCCTCTGCATCGAGACCGCGGCCTTCGCCCTCGCACTGGGCGCTCCCCTGTCGGCGATCCTTCTCGTCCTCGTCATAAGCGCCCCCGGTCCCCACATGACGGTGCTTGTCGTGGTCTCTGCGACCACGGCTCTCGTCATCAGTGCAGTCATCACGCAGCTGAGGGCACGGCGCACCCCGCCGGTGACAGCCGCCTGAAGAATCCTTCCCCTCTTTTTCCCATCCCCGGGGATCTCCGGGATGCCGCCGGATCAGGAACCCTGTTTCAAAAGGTCTAAATATGCCAAGTGTGCTCAGGGAAACGTGAGGTTTTCCTTCATGAGGTTCTCAACCGTTCTCCTTTTCCTCATCCTTATTGCCGGTATCTCGGGCATGGTATGCGCCCAGACGGAAACGATTGTTCCGGGGAGCGACCACGGGTATTTCTCCTTCAATTCGGTCCCCTCCGGAGCCGACGTGGTCTTCGACGGGATCTACCAGGGCGAGACCCCGGTGGTCGTGGAGGTCGCCGTGAGCGGCAATCCCCAGCATAGGATCGAGATGACACGGGATGGCTACGAGTCCTGGTCATCGACCCACACCGGAAACCCGGCAGCAGGAGAGGCCATCCCCATCACCGCCACGCTCGTCCCCAGCTCCCGGGTCGGGAGTATCATGGTCACCTCAAATCCTTCAGGTGCCGAGGTTATCCTTGATGATTCGAGGATTGCATCAACTCCCTACACTTACACCAACATCTCGACGGGCACCCACGCAGTATCGTTCTTTCTCTCCGGATACGAGATCTACTATTCCCCGGTGAATGTCCTGAAAGGGGTCACCACCCAGGTCTTCGCCGACCTGGACCCCGACCTGACCATCGGGTCCCTCTCCGTCACCTCCTCGCCCAGCGGTGCATCAGTCTATGTGGATCATGTCTACCGCGGTGTCACCACCGTTGTCCTCGGAAATCTCCAGGACGGAACACACCTGGTCCTCCTTGTGAAAGCCGGGTACTACCTCTGGCAGAATAACGTGAAAGTAACTGCCGGCATGACCACTCACATCGATGCCAAGCTGGAAGCCGATCCTGCTCCCGTCTACGGGACCGTGAGTATCATGTCGAATCCCCCGGGCGCTGATGTCTATGCAGATGGGAATTATATCGGCAGGACCCGCTTGGGCGGCCCCCTCGTCTTCATCCTGGCGACGCCGGGGACCCACTCGGTGCGGCTGACGAAGTTTGGCTACCAGGACGATTCCGGTACGGCAACCGTCGTCGCAGGCCAGGACTATGAATATAATATCAACCTCAAGGCGGTACCGAACCCGACCACCGGGAGTATCAGCGTTACCTCATCCCCCATCGGTGCCGAGGTGCACGTCAACAACGTCTTCCGGGGCCTCTCACCCCTCACGGTCGATGGCATCACACCCGGCTCCTATACGGTTGCCCTGAAACTCATCGGCTACGAGAACTGGCAGTCCACCGTGAATGTCACCGCAGGCCAGACCGCCCCGATCTCGGCCAGCCTGCTTCCCACCCAGACACCGGCACCGACGGAGTCACCCGGACCCGCGCCGGCCCTTGTCGTGGTCATTACCATCGCGGGAGCTGCCCTCTTCCTCAGAAAGCACTCGTAACCTCCTTTTTTTCGCAGGGTCTCGTTACCCGGTCCCACTACCCACCACGCCAACCCACCATATACCACACCCCCCCCACCTTTGCTTCTTGAAACGCTAAAAACCCGGACCATCTCTGGCTGAAAACCAGTCGTAACATTTATCCATCACAGGTCTGTTTGTACCATTATCGGGAAGAATATCCCAACCCGCACATCGTATTGAGGAAGACCACACATGACGAAAACACTCTCACCCAATCTCACCCAGGTGACGTATCACAGAATATACATGGATGCGGAGGGTGACTCGCACTTCGATGTCGTGACGGTCGAACAGAGTCTCGCGCGTGCAGCACCACCTGCTGCCCCGTTCTATGTCTCCGAGGATAGACCCGCGTCGAAGTATCGCTTCTATACGTTTGAGCCCGGCTGGATCGGCGAACTGCACCCGGCTCCCACCCGGCAGTTCCTAGCCCTCATGTCGGGTGCGGTGGAGATGAAGACAACAGACGGAACGGTCAGGCGGTTCGGGCCGGGGGACCTCGTCCTGCTGGAAGATACATCGGGCAAGGGGCACCTGACGAGGAACATCGGTGACGGATACTCCACGTTCCTTGTGGTCCCCGTCCCTGCGGCCTGATAATATTCCGGGGATATCGTCTCCTCATCACCCCTTTCTTTCTACCGTGGCGGCCCGCCATCCTCATCTATGTGGTTTATTCCTATCTGGAAAAGAGACAAAAAGTGGCCTGATCCAGGCCCCTCACATTTTACTTTTTTAAGGCTTCCCGGATAATATGCAAAAAAGAGATCGGATTTTCTGTATAATGGGGACTGTAAAGAATAGGTGGGAGTGGGTCACTCCTTCCCGAAGAACCGGGCCATCGCGGGATACATCTCCATGATCTGCCCGCTCGCGATCTCCTCGTAGAGCCGGTACACAATGGAGACGGTGAGGAGCAGGCCGGTCCCGCTGGCCTGGCCGATCACCCCGAAGAGGTTGGCGACAACGGAGAGGAGCCCGATGAAGACCCCGCCGATGACGGTGATCCGGGGGATGTAGCGGTCCAGGTACCGTTCCAGCACCTGGGGATTCTTCCGGTAGCCCGGGATGTGCATGCCCGAGAGCTGGATCTGGCGGGCCACGTCTTTACTGTCCAGGCCGGCCGTCTTGATCCAGAAGAGGGCGAAGACGGCGCCCCCCACCACCATGACAAGGATGTCGATCGACATCCGGGTCAGCACGGCCCAGACCGGCTGCCCAACGTCTGTCATCCACCACATCCAGTCCTCGGGGCCGTTGATCGGGGAAAGGAAGTACATGAGGCCGCTCACTGCCCGCGTCCCCACAAAGGTCCCGAAGATGGTGATCCCCATGTTGTACAGGAAGAGCCCCACCATCTGGATGTTGGCCTGGAGCACCCGGACCAGGATCATGGGGAGCACGCTCGCGTAGATCAGCTTCACGGGAAACCGGGCACGGAGCCCCCGGACATTGGTATGGGCCAGTGGGATCTCGATCCGCGTGGACTCCACATACACGATGACCAGGAAGATGATGATGGTGGTGAGAAACGCGATCATATCCGCGGTGAAGTACTGGAGATAGCTGGCCCCGTCCAGCCCGATGGCCACCACGCGGGGGAAGAACCCGACCGGGTACTGGTCACTCACCGCCTCCCACGAGATCAGGCCGGTCACGATGGACCGGGAGATCCCGGCAATGATGAAGAGCCCCACGCCGGACCCGATACCCCACTTGGTGACCACCTCGTCCAGCAGGAAGATGATGACTCCTCCGATGCAGAGCTGCAGGAAGATAAGCATCGACACCATGACGGTGTTCCCGCCGAAAAGGGCCGCCGCCACGGTGGGGTCAGGGCGCATGAACCCTCCCACCAGGTTCGGGATTGCCTCCACCACGATCATGACAAAGATCAGGAGCTTCTGGAGGCCCATGTACATGACCTGGCCCCGGGCATCGCTCGTGTCAATGGGGAGGATATCTGCCCCCTTCAGGAGCTGCAGCACGATCGACGCCGTGACGATGGGGCCTATCCCCAGGTGGATGATCGACCCGCTCTCGCCGGCGAGAAGCGCCCGCCAGTACTGGAAGATGTCCTGCGACGCAGGGTCCAGGCCGAAGATAAGGATGTTGGAAAGGAAGAAGTAGACGAGAAGGATGGCTGCGGTCCAGAGGAGCTTGGTCTTGAAGTGGACATGCCCCTCCGGGCTCTTCACGGCTGGCATCGCCGCCAGCAGCGGTTCAAGCCGGTCCAGCGTGGCTCCCATGCTCCCACCGTGGCAGGGACGGATCAGGCAACCAGTGCCTGACCGCCCTGCTCCTCAATCTTCCGCTTGGCCGCTTCGGAGAAGGCCCGCGCCTGAATCTTCAGCGCACGGGTGACCCGGCCCTGGCCCAGGATCTTGTCAACCCCGATGGCACCGGCATCCAGGGTGATCGTCTTCCCTTCCTTCCGGGCGATCCCCTGGGTGAGGAGGGAGTCCACCATGAGGTCCAGCGTGCCCAGGTCCATCGCCTCCACATCGGTGGGCGTGGGGTTGTGGAAGCCGTTCTTGCCGAAGGTCTTCCCCTGCAGGTAGTAGCGCACAAAATGGTGCTTGCAGCCGCCGGCGTTCCCGCGGCCACCCCTGCTGCCCCCGCCGCGCCGGTTCTTGTGGGTCCCGCCGCCGCAGGTACGGGAACCCCGGTACTTGGATCGCTTGTTCACGGGCATCGCGTCACCTCATCCTGTACAGAAGGGTATTGATCTCGGACCCA
>JAJRDA010000130.1 GCA_028678665.1 Methanomicrobiales archaeon
CACCCGGTCCAGGGTGGCCCGGGCCGTGTCCAGCACCCAGAGGTCCCGGACGTCCTTCTCCACCACGATCACGGACTCGGCCCGGAGGGAGACCCGGAGGGCCCCGCTCTGGGACTCAAAGACCCCGGGCTTCGCCACCGCCGCGACAAACGCCGGTGGTTCGATCTTCGCGATCTGCTGCATGGCCTCCGGCTGGTAGGAACCGGCCATCAGGTAGAAGAGGCCCGTCGGGTCCGCGATGCGGGCCTGGTAGTAGGCGTTCTGGTCCCCCCGCCGCTCCTTCTCGGTGAGGGTCCCGGCAATGAAGATCCGGTTCGCCCGGACACCGGTGGGGATCAGGACGTAGGTGGGGCTCTTCTCGTCCTCGCCCTCACGGAACTGGTGGCGGGTCTCCCGGAGCTCGGCGGCAAAGACCCGCCGGGCGGGTTCCCGCTCGAATGCGGGGCCGCTGCGGAACCCGGAACCTTTTTTGTCGTTCATCATTGCGCCTCACCCCCGGCACGGTTCAGGAGCCCGGCCAGCTCCATGGGGTCAAAGGCGATGTGGGAGACCTGCCGGACCAGGATCCGGCCGTCGAACTCGTTCCCGGTCATCGCGTAGTACCGGCCCTGGACCGCGTCCCGGATCCGCAGGAAGACCTCGTCCATCCCGAGAGGATTGGACTCGGCCAGCTGCTGGGCCTCCTCCAGCGTGATCCCGGCCATCGTCTCCACGAGTTCCCGCTGGATCAGCACGTTCTTCGTCATCGTGCCGTCGTCCAGCACCCCCTTGATCCGCAGGTCGTACCGGAACTCCTTCTGGATCTCGTGGACCGGGCAGTAGTTCTGCCGGGAGAGGACCCGGTTGCACCCGTCGACCGGGCAGCGCTTGACCAGGCCCGAGCCGGGGGCTACGTGGATCAGCACCCCCCGGAACGTCTGGCCGCTCGCTACCTGGATGTCCCCCTCGTCCGGGATGCAGGTGGCCGGGGAGAGGTTCAGCGAGAGCCTCCCGTTGAACTCGTCCACCAGCGCGTAGTAGAGGTGGTACACTGCGCCGGGGACCAGTTTCTCCTTCCCCTCCTCCTTCCAGATGATGAACTTCACGGTGCCGGTCTCGTCGCCGACCTGGCCGGACTGCAGCATCCGCTCGTGGGAGACATCCCACTCCTGTACCACCTTCACCCGGACCGATGCCACTCCCGGTACCAGGTCCTTCACCGGTACCACGGTGGGGATCAGGGGGGTATCGGTCTCCACCGGCACAATCGTCGTGCCGCCGTGGACGTTCAGCTTGGGCACGCCCCGGAACTCGTCCACCACCGCCGATTCCAGCCGGTACCACTTCCCGGCCTCCATCACCGGGAGGTTGGCTCTCGCCCAGACCACGAACCGGATCGCCCCGGAGGGATCGGCGATGACCCCGGTCTGGGCGATGGACGGGGAAGGAGCAGCCATGAGGGCCACGATCTTCCCCTGCAGCGTTACCCATTCCCCGACCACGAGATCCTTGATCTCGCGGAGTTCCGTGGACCGTGTGCCCATGCCCGTGAGGGAATGCTCGCGGGCCAGCTCGTTCACCACCGTCCGTTCCGCCTCCGAGACATGCACGCCGAACTCGTCCACCAGGCGGTGCAGTTTCGACTCGATCTTCTTCCGGTCCGGGGTGATTCCCCGGGATTCCATCTTGCGGGAGATTCTTTCAGTGACTTCGGATAGATCCATAGACATCTCCAACGGTAGAGGCAGCACCTCTCCCCATAAAGGGTGGCGGTGCAGGGTGAAAATGCCCCCGCTTTTGTTCCTGCTCCGAACCCTTAAGTATCCGGGCTGACAAACACCATCTGCATGGCAGTCACAGCGGACAGCACGATCATGGAACTCCTCCAGGCGAAGCCCGAGTCGGCCCAGGTCCTCTTCCGGTTCGGGATGGGGTGCCTGGGATGCGCCGTGGCCCGGGGCGAGAGCGTCCGGGAGGCGGCAATGGCCCACGGCATCCCCCTGCAGGAGCTCCTCTCGGCACTCGGCATCCCGGAGAAATAGATCCCCGCCCCCTTTTCAGGCGGATTTCTTCTTTTCCCGCACCTTCTTCAGCTCCCGGAGGGTCGCCTCCGGGTACCGCACCAGGTGATCGGCCACGGCCGGCTCATGGAGGAGCGTGCACCCGGCACAGTTCCAGACCTGCCCCCCCCGGGAAGAATCCACCCACTGCCCCAGGGACGGGTCCCGGCAGGGGTAGAAGGGGCAGTAGCAGAAGTCGCACCGCTGCCCCTCGAAGTGGCACGGGTAGTAGGGGCAGCCCTCCGGGCTCCACTCCACCCAGTGGTCCCCGCCGTACCGGCTGTACACGAAGAGGGAAGGGGCCTCCCGCTCCACCTCGCCCCGGTGCCGCTTCAGGGCCTCCTGCACGCCGTGGAAGGCCGCGTCGTACAGCCGCTTCCCCGCTGGCGTAAGGGTCCCCGCGTACCGGTGCGTCACCTCCCCCTCGCAGGCGATGATCACCGCATCGGTGGGGGTGCCGGAGACGGGGTATCCCAGGACCCGCAGGGCATCCCCCTTGGCGGCGGTGACCGTGAGGATCGCCTCCAGGAGTGCCCCGTCCGGGAGGCCTTCGGAGGAACAGGCGATGAGGTTGATGGTTCCGGGCGGTTCCGCATCGGCGCCGGAGATCCCCGCGGTCACAAAAACCGTGATGAAATCGTACTGCAGGATGCACAGGTTTCGCATCGGGACGGCGGTGAGGAGGCCGAAGTAATCGCCAAAGAACCCCTGCCGGGCGGCGAGGGCATCCATGGCAGGGGCCGGGTCATCGTGGGGGAAATCCCCGGCCACGGTATGGTTGAAGATCGTGGCGACCTTCCGCAGGCCGCCGTGGACACCGGTGCTCGCCGCAGTGAAGTCCCCGCGGAGAAAAAGGGTGCTGTTCCTGAGAAAGTACCTCATCGGACCATCAGGGAAACGGGTCCCTCTCCTCCGGTTGTCATGGGGAAGGGCTCCCTCTTCTGCCCCGGCCCACGGCCCTGGAACGTCTCTGGATTCATCCCCATCGGATCCCTGAGATCTCTGTCCACGGGAAAAAGAAAGTTCCGTCCGGCCGTGAGGAGGGCGCCCGGGCAGGGCTCTGTACGGCCTCCCCGGAGCATCCACCCGGCCCTGCGCGGGAGCAGGGATGGGGGATGCCGGGCAGCCGGAAAACCCTGATCCTGCCCCGGAATTTCCTGGCGGGGAAAAACCTCTATACGGGCGTATATTTCCTTTTCGAACCATCCTGCACGGTTTTTTGGCATGATGTGGGGTCCTGAACCGGGCGAACCGTGCAGAACTGTCACCAGCCTTAATCACCCGCCCGCAGGAGCCTGTATCAGGGAATCCTGGGATACAGCGAATACACGGGATTCACCTCGGAGAGAATGAGATGACACCGCATACAAGAATCATGACGCTCCTCCTCATCGCCATCGCGCTGGGGTTTGGCGCAATCCCTGCCGTCCAGGCACTGGAGCCGGCAGATCTCGCACTCGCAAAGGCGCTCCAGACAGAAGGGCCGTTCTATGCCGGGGACCAGGTTGTCTGGGTTCTCACCCTCACGAACAACGGGCCTGCTGAGGCCACCGATATTGTAGTGACCGAAGACCTGACAGGCATCGGGGAGTATACGCTGGGCGAGGTTACCGCAAGCGCCGGTACCTTTGACCCCAGTGGCGGTACGGATGAAGCACATCCCATATGGTCGATTCCGGCGCTGGCCAATGGGGCAACCGCCACCCTTACCCTGCCGACGACGGTCGTAGAGGAGGGGGACAAGGAGAACAGTGCCGCTGTCACGGCCCTGGAGGACGATCTTGTCCCGGAGAACAACCAGGTATCCGTTTCCACCGGGGTCGGACCGTCTACCACCGCGGAGATCATCGTGAAACCCGAGACCCTGAACCTGGGGAGCCGGGGCGTCTTCACCGTTTTCATCAAGTTCGGTGAGGACTACCCGGTGGAAGAGATCGACCTCGGGGCGAGCTCCCTCGTCTGCAATGGGGCCGCATCCCAGAAGCTCCGGGTGACCCAGAAGGATGGCGGCATGGTCATGGCCAAGTTCCGGCGGCTGGACCTGGACGAGATGGAACCCGGGGATGAGGTCACGATCGCCTGCGAGGGGACCATTTCCTCCGGCGGGGAGACCGTCGGGGTCACCGGGGAAGACACCATCCGGGTTATCGGGAAGAAGAAGACGGGACTGGATGCATTCCTTACCGGCATTCTGGACACGATCCTCCCACTGGATGATGAGACAGAAGAGGGGGCTGAGGGGGATGCAACCACCACGGCCACGACGACAACTCCCGCCCGGGAGCAGGACAGGAACCGCGGCCAGCTGAAGAAAGCCAGCGGGGACGGGGAGCCTGAGTGCACCGGGGACTGCAGCACGGCAGATTCGCAAGGCACAAAAGGGAACGGAAAGAAGGCCGGGGCTTCTGACGACGACACGGTGACGGGTTCCCAGGGGAAGGGAAATCAGGGAAACGACAAGAATGAGGATACCGGAAACGGGAACGGCAAGGGGAACAGCAACCCGCCGGACCTGGAGAAGGGAAACGGCAATGGAAAGAAGTGAAGAGATCCCTCTGGATCTCTCAGAATCCCCGCTTTTTCTGCTCCCTTCGTACCACGAATTCCTGATGATCAGGCCACGGTGTAGCGGACCCGGTCCTTCAGTTCCTGCTGCTTCCCGGCGTTCCATCCGGAGACGTCCTGCAGGTAGCCGGTGACCCGGGAGATCTGGACCACGTCGTGGGACCCGCAGTCAGGGCAGA
>JAJRDA010000131.1 GCA_028678665.1 Methanomicrobiales archaeon
CACCTCCACAAAGATCTCCTCCGCGCTCTTGTACGGGAACTGTTTCGCAAAGCCCATCTTGGCTGCGAGTTCGCCGAAGATCTGCCAGTCGGCCTTCGCCTGGCCCGGCGGGTTGACCGCCTTTCGCCAGCGCTGGACGCGCCGCTCGGTGCTGGTCTGGGTGCCGTCCTTCTCTGCATAGCAGGCTGCGGGCAGCACGACGTTCGCCAGTTCCGCGGTCTCGGTCAGGAAGATGTCCTGCACCACCAGGAACTCCAGGTTCTTCAACCCCTTCTCCACGTGGTGGAGGTCCGGGTCCGAGAGCATCGGGTTCTCGCCCATGATGTACAGGCACTTGAGGGTACCGGGCTTGTCGGCAAGGACGTTGATCATGTCGGTGACTGTGTAGCCCACCTTGCCCTCGGCCAGCTCGGTGCCCCAGGCGTCGGTCATCTTCTTCTTGTTGTCAGGGACGATCACTGCCTGGTAACCGGAGTACACGTTCGGGAGCGCCCCCATGTCGCAGGCGCCCTGCACGTTGTTCTGGCCACGGAGTGCACAGACTCCGGTCCCGGGCCTTCCCAGGTTCCCGGTGAGCATCTGGATGTTGGCCACCGACTTCACGTTGTCCACGCCGGTGGTGTGCTGGGTGATGCCCATCGAGTACAGGATTGAAGTGGCCCCGGACTTGGCGATCCACTCGGCCGCGGTGGCCAGGTCCTTGGCCGGGATACCCGAAATCTTGGAGACGTTGTCCAGGCTGTACTCGGGCTTCATCACGACCGCCTTCAGCTTGTCGAAGTCCTTGGTCCGCTTCTCGATAAACTCCTTGTTCTCCCAGCCGTTCTTGATGATCTGCTGCATCAGGCCGTTGAAGATGGCCACGTCTGCCCCCGAGTAGAAGGGCAGGTAAAGATCCGCCTGCTTCCCGGTGGCGGTCAGGCGCGGGTCCGCGTAGATCAGCTTGGCCCCGGCCTTCTTGGCCTGCATCACGCGGCGGCCGATGAGCGGATGCTGCTCGAAGGTGTTGCTGCCAATGATGAAGACACACTTGGCATCCGCGATATCCCCGATGGACTGGGTCATGGCCCCGGAGCCGAACGCTCCCGCCAGCCCCACGACCGTGGATGCGTGGCAGAGCCGGGCGCAGTGGTCCACGTTCGGGGTCTTTAACACGGCCCGGGCGAACTTCTGCATCAGGTAGTTCTCCTCGTTGGAGACCCGTGCAGAGGAGAGGCACGCCATCTCCTCGGGCTTGAACGACTTGAACTTCTTTGCGATCAGGTCGTAGGCCTCGTCCCAGGAAGCGGCTACGAATTTGCCGTCCTTCTTGATGAGCGGCGTCTTCAGCCGGTCCGGGCTGTTCACGAATTCATGGGCATACGTCCCCTTGGGACATACCTTGCCCTCGTTCACTGGGGAACGCTGGTAAGGGGCGGTGCCCGTCACTTTTCCGTCTGCAACGACAAGGTTGAAACTGCACCCTGTCCCGCAGTACGGGCAGGTTGTCTGTACGTATTTCATCCCACATTCCTCCTACATGGGTAGTGAAAAATAATTGATATGAAAGATATAGCTTTCTATTTGCCAAGATACAGGGACACCGCGTAGTTGCAGCACGTCGTGCCTTCCGCGTCGCGCCCGGCAGCCTTGAGTGCCATTCCCTTGTTGAACCAGGTGTCGGCATTCAGGGGATCCTGCTTCAGTGACGCATCATAGCAGGTGATGGCCTCCTCATGCTTCCCCAGCATTTCGAGGCAGTCCCCCTTGCAGTGCCAGGCCTCCGGAATCTCCGGGTTCGCAGACAGGATCTTGGAAAAGATCTCTATGGCCTTGTCGTGCTTGCCCTCGTAGCCCAGTTTCGAGGCCAGATTGAGCCACATATCCACATGGGGGTTCCTGATATGGACCACGCGGTCCGTTCCTTTCCTGTCTATACTTGTGTCTGCCATTTTCCTCCCCTCCCTCCCTGAGCGTGTTCCCAAAGGGGGCTCTCCCGGTGCCCTTGAGCAGGCGTCATCAACATCTTCCTGCACGGTGAGGGAACACGGGCCTGGCATCCCTCTCAGCACCGGCCCCTGATCCCCCCCGGGTTGGAACCCCTTCGGGTTCTCCCCTCCCCCACCCAGGGTCAAGAGAGCACTCCCGAAATGCCATGATAAATATTTGTGCCCCGGATAGTGCTGGCAATTCTGCCAAGCAGATGTGAGAGGCAAAGACTGTCCGTGATACATGCCTGGTATTCACGGAAGCCGGGACGGGGGAGAGGTCCCGAAACCACCCGCATGTGTTGAAGAGAAGGCCTTAACCTGATTCAGTCTGGCGGCGATTTGCCGCCTAATTGTTATATAAACTTTGCTTATAGCAAATACAGAGAGTTGAGTCCGCCTATATTCAAAAGACCATATAATTAATGTCTTTTTCATTAGAAGTCAGTAAATATCATTTCTTTTATTTTAGATATATTTATATAATATAAACACCCTTACTTATCTTTTACCCGATCCCCTGCCATCCTGAGGGGGATCCTGGAGAGGTGTGGAGTATGGTCAGACACAGAACCCGTTACGTACCGTTTTTCTGGATAGCACTCATCCTCCTGGCTTCGGTTTCAGGCATTGTGGCCGCAGCCCCGGACCAGAAGGGCGAGTCCCTGAAGGGCGAACCCCAGATCTCCGAAGCACCGGTCAGTGCGGCGTTCGCGGAGGCAAAAGCGAAGGGCTTTCCCGCCGCGGACCGGAAGAACACGCCGGGTAACCGGGGCCTGGGGAGCATACCCTCCCCTATCGATAAGACCCATCTGAACGGAAAGAAGGTCACCCAGGAGCTGCTCCTTGAGTCCGGTTCCCCGGAAGAGGAAGGGGCCGGCGGCGACATCGTCGGCGCTCTCCCGGCCACCTACGACCTTCGTACCCTCGGCCGGGTCAGCACGGTGAAGGACCAGGGCGCCTGCGGCTCCTGCTGGGCCTTTGCCAGCTACGGCTCGCTGGAGTCCACCCTGCTCCCCGCCCAGAGCTGGGACTTCTCGGAGGACAACCTGAAGAACCTCCACGGGTTTGACCTGGCCCCCTGTTCCGGCGGGAACTCCGACATGAGCACCGCGTACCTGGCCCGGTGGTCCGGCCCGGTCTCCGAAGCGGACGACCCCTATTCTGCCAGCAGCACGTCGTCCCCATCTGGCCTCACCGTCAGGAAGCATGTACAGGAAGTGTACTACCTCCCGGCACGGGCTTCCTCCACGGACAACGACAACATCAAGACGGCAGTCCAGAACTACGGAGCCGTCTACTCCACCATCTACTGGTCCTCCTCGTACTACAATTCCGTGAACAAGGCCTATTACTACAGCGGCACCTCGGCATCGAACCACGCCATTGCGATCGTCGGGTGGGACGACAACTATGACCGGACCAAGTTTACCTCAGTGCCCGCTGCCAACGGCGCATTCATCGTGAAGAACAGCTGGGGATCCTCCTGGGGTGCCAGCGGCTATTTCTACGTCTCCTACTATGACGCCCAGATCGGCCGGGACAACACGGTCTTCACCGCCCAGGAGACTACCAACTACAACCGGGTGTACCAGTACGACACCCTGGGCTGGACCAACAGCCTGGGGTACGGGAGCAACACCGCCTGGTTCGCGAACGTCTTCACCGCCGCAGCGGATGAAAACCTGGCCGCCGTCTCCTTCTACACCCCCGCCACCGGTTCCGCCTACCAGGTGCAGGTCTACCGGGACCCCACCAGCGGGCCCATCAGCACCTCGGGACCGGCTATCACCCAGACCGGGACCATTGCCCTCCCCGGCTACCACACGGTAGCCCTGACGACGCCTGTCGCCCTCACCTCGGGCCACAAGTTCTCCATCGTCGTCCGGCTCCAGACCCCCAACTATAACTACCCGGTGCCGATGGAGTCCCCCATCAGCGGTTACTCGTCCGGGGCGACCTCCAGTGCCGGCCAGAGCTACATCAGCAGCGCCGGAACCACATGGACCGACCTGACCAGTTACTATGCCAACCGGAACGTCTGCGTGAAGGGGTTCACCACGACAGGAATCCCGCCGGCGAACAACCCGGTTCCCACTCTCACCGCCATCTCGCCCAGCTCCGCAACTGCCGGGGGATCCGCCTTCACCCTCACCGTGACCGGCAGCAATTTCATCTCCAGTTCCAAGGTCCGGTGGAACGGCGCTGACCGGACGACTACCTATGTCTCCGCTACCCAGCTGACCGCCGCGATACCGGCAACGGATATTACCACTGCCACCACGGCCAGCGTCACCGTCTTCAACCCGACACCCGGCGGCGGGACCTCCTCTGCGGTAACCTTTACCATCAACCCGGCAAACAACCCGGTGCCCTCCCTCACTTCCATCTCACCATCCTCGGCGACAGCCGGGGGATCCGCCTTCACCCTCACGGTGACTGGCAGCAACTTCGTCACCTCGTCCAAAGTCCGGTGGAAGGGGGTTGACAGGACCACTACCTACGTCTCCCCCACCCAGCTGACTGCATCGATCCCGGCCGCTGACATTGCCACTGCCGGGTCTGCGTCGGTGACGGTCTTCAACCCGACACCGGGTGGCGGAACCTCCAATGCCCTCACCTTCACCATCAACACGGCGAACAACCCGGTACCCACCCTCGCCTCCATTTCCCCCAGCTCCGCAACCGCAGGGGGGTCTGCGTTCACTCTCCCGGTGACCGGTACCGGCTTCGTTACCGGCTCCTCAGTCCGGTGGAATGGCGCTGCCCGCACCACCACGTATGTCTCATCCACCCAGCTGACCGCTGCCATACC
>JAJRDA010000132.1 GCA_028678665.1 Methanomicrobiales archaeon
AAGTACCGGGTGCCCCTGATCGGGGTCTGCTTCATGAAGATGTTTGAGAAGACCGGCTGGACAAAGACCTTTGACTTCCGCCTGCTCATCGATGCGAATATCGCCCCGGTGGATGTCTGGAAGTGATAAAACACCCACAATTCTCCCTTTTTTCCCGATCTGGCATCATCCGGTGACCCGGGTGGCATGCAAACCCTTATCCCTGCCCGGAGTCACCGTACCGGCATGGACGAGCAGGCGCCCTGTGCGGGGGCCAAGGCCAACGACGTGATTCCTGCCATCGAGAAGAAGGCGTTCTGCGCCGCGCTCAGGGCAGAGGGAACCCTCCGGCGGGAGTCCCAGAATATTGATGACTTCATGGAGTTTGTCAAGGATGCGCACCTGGTCTGGATCGACTACATCGTCGATGATATCGAACGGGACGTCTGCACCGTTGCCCAGTCCCTGGGGTTCACGGAACTCCTGGTCCGGAGCCTGATGAAGAACCCCCGGAGCGGGTACGAGGACTTTGACAACGAGATGGGCCTTATGATCCCTGCCATCTTCATGGAAGGGTTCGATGTCAAGCTGGAGCCCCTCTTCATCCTGATCCACGAGACGGCCATCGTCACGCTCCACACCCGGGAGGTGCGGCGGTTCTTCCGGATGCGCCGCTATGCCGAGACCCTCCTCCGGAAGATCCCCCGCGACATCCCCCCCTGCGACAAGATTACTCACCTCCTGATCCGGATCATTGATGAGAACAACTCCCGGAACTTTGATTACCTGGCCCAGATCGAGGAGCAGGGCGATGCCCTCTCCAAGGAGCTCACCAACCCGAAGACCCCCCGGGCCCTCATCGCCCAGAAGATCTACGAGATGAAGCATGCCCTGATCGTGTACCTGGGAGGCCTGTGGGCCACCGTGGACGCCCTCTCCTCGCTCCGCTATGGTGACGCCGAGCTTCTCACCGACGATGATAAGATACTGGACCGGATCAATGCCTTGATCGTCGAGGTGCAGGCCCAGATCGGCCTTGCCGAGCACCTGTCGGAGGTGCTGGCCAGCGGCCTCGAGGTCCTCCAGTCCATTTACAATAACCAGCTGCAGATCCTGAACAACCGGCTGGCCATGCTGGTCGCGTACCTGACCATCATCGGCACAGCGCTGCTGGTCCCCAACACCATCGCGACGGTGGCGTCCAATATGATGTTCAATTTCACCGAGGAGCATATCCCCCTCTACCTGGGCACCATCATCCTCTCCACCATCGTGGCCACCGCCGGTGCCTGGTGGCTGGTAAAGAAGGCGGGATGGCTCCCGAGCCAGACCGAGTAGGCGGATTATCCCCTCACGTTTCGGGACCAGGGCCATCCACACTCAGTGTGACACCCGGCGACAGGGTCCCGGAACCGTCGGCCTCTCTCCGGGATGGTATCGGGAGGAGGCCTGCCCCCTCCCGGGCCTTTCCCCTCAGAGGACAGCCCGTTGCCTTCATGGAAACGGATCTCCCTTCTCTTCTCCCTCTATCCCGATGAGAGGACGGGAGCCGTAATCCACGTCTGCCGGGGAAAAAAGGGAGGATCAGACCGGCCGGGCCTGGATGGAAGCCGGCAGGAGCCGGTCAATCAGGAACGACCAGACCTGGCGGGATGTCTGGAAGGCAAGGTAGAAGCGGGCCCGGTCCCCCACCTTCCCGACGTAGGTGGCCTGGATCCGGAAATCGAAATCCTGGATCGGCATCCCCAGCACCGTGATGCGGGCGTGACGCTGGGACACCTCCTTCGTCTCTCCCTTTGCGATCTCCTTCGGCTCCTTGTTGATGGAGAGGGTCACCTTGTCGTCCAGCGGGATGGCGATCAGTTCCATGTTGCCGATCCGGACCACCTCCCCGCTGGGGAAGAGGACATCGTAGGTGGTCGTGAAGGGATAGGAACCTCCTTCCGTGGTATCGGAGACCGTGACCCCGAAGGAGAGGTAGGCGATCACCCCGAGGGCGGCCAGGACCAGGAGGAGGAAGAGGATGGCACGTCCCGTCCCCCCCCGCTTCTTCGGTTCCGGTGCCGGGGCCGGAGACGCTGCCGGGGCCTGTCTCGTTCCTTCTTCTGCACTCATCGGATTCACCCATTCCGGATGGGGGCAGGAGCGAATATATCTGCTGGTTGCAGGGATGGCAGGGCGGTGTCCGTTCTCAGGGAATCACTACCCTTATCCCCATAACCGTCTACCCGGAACGCGAGAGCATGGCAGAGATCCCGAAAGAGGAGTTCCTCCTCCGGACCACCAGCGCCTGTGCCGGCTGCAGCTCGTCCCTGTGCCTGCGGTACATCCTGAAGGCATCCGGCGCCGACACGGTGCTTGTTATCCCCGCGTGCTGCACAAGCGTCATCCAGGGGATGTACCCGAAGACCGCCATGAACGTCCCGGTGTACAACATCGCCTTTGCCGCAGCCGCCGCCTGCGCCTCGGGGATGAGCGCCGCCTTCCGGGCACTGGGGAAGAGGACGAACGTGATCGTCTACGCCGGGGACGGGGGAACCGTGGACATCGGGCTCCAGGCCCTGTCGGGGGCGTTCGAACGGGAGACCGATTTCCTCTACCTCTGCTACGACAACGAGGCCTACGGGAACACCGGTATGCAGCGATCCGGTGCAACCCCTGTCGGTGCCCGTACCACGACGACCCCCGGCGGGAAGGCCCATCCCCGGAAGGATATCGAGCAGATCGTGGAGGCGCACCGTCCCCCCTACCTGGCCACCGCCTGCAGCGCCTACCCGACGGACCTCTTCCAGAAGGTGAAGAAGGCCCTCGCCATCCCCGGAGCGAAGTTCATCCACATCCTGGCCCCCTGCCCCACCGGCTGGAAGTTTCCCCCGGGAAAGACCATCGAGATGGGGAAGCTGGCCGTGAAGACCGGCATGTGGATCCTCTACGAACGGGAGTATGGCCGGACCACCATCTCGGCCCCCTCGAAGGCGGCGATGGCAAAGCCACTCCCCCTCCTCGACTATCTCTCGGTTCAGGGCAGGTTCAAAGGGATCACGCCGGAGCAGGTGCAGGAACTGGAACGGGAGATCGCATCGAGGCGGGAGCGCCTCCTCCGGGAGGCGGGGTGACATGCACACCATCGCCACCGGGAACCGGGGCGTGGCCGAGGCTGTGCGGGAGGCAAAGCCCGGTGTCATCGCCGCCTATCCTATCACCCCCCAGACCGAGATCGTGGAGCTGATCGCCCAGTTCGAGGCAGAGGGCACGATGGCGGGCACCTACATCCCCGTCGAGAGCGAGCACTCGGCCATGGCGGCCTGCATCGGGGCCAGCGCCGCAGGCGTCCGGTCCTTTACCGCCACCTCCTCCCAGGGCCTCCTCTACATGCACGAGATGCTCCACTGGGCGGCGGGTGCGCGTCTCCCCATCGTCATGGCCAACGTGAACCGGGCCGTGGCCCCCCCTGGAACGTCTGGGCAGACCACACCGATTCCCTCTCCCAGCGGGACACCGGGTGGCTGCAGGTGTACGTGGCCACGGCCCAGGAGGCCTACGACACGACGCTCATGGCCTTCCGGATCGCCGAGCACGAAGACGTGCTTCTCCCCGTGATGGTGAACCTGGACGGGTTCATCCTCTCCCACACGATGCAGCCCCTGGAGACGACCCCGGCCGGGGACTTCATCCCGCCCCTCCGGTTACCCCATGCCATCGATACCTCGCAACCGGCCGGCTACAGCCCCCTCACCGGCCCGGAGTACTACTTCGGGTTCCGGTGGGAGATCGAGAGGTCCATGCGGGATGCACAGCAGGTGATCCGGGAGGTGGAGGAGGACTTCGCCCAGAAGTTCGGGCGGCGGTACGGTCCCACCGAGGAGTACCGGATGGAGGACGCGGAGGTGGCGATCGTGGCCATGGGCACGCTGGGGCGGGAGGCGCAGGTGGCGGTGGACCGGTTGCGGGACGGGGGAATCCGGGCAGGGGCACTCCGGCTCCGCTGGTTCCGCCCGTTCCCCCGCCTGGATCTGGCCGGCCGGGAGGTGGTGGTCATCGACCGGGACTACTCCTTCGGCTTCGGCGGCGTGCTGGCCCGATCCCTCCGGGCCACCACTCCCTGCCTACCCTTCAGCGTCATCGCCGGCCTGGGGGGGCAGGAGGTCACCTACGCGGACATCGCCGGGTTCGTCCGGCAGCGGAAACCCGGTGAAGAGTACTGGTTCGGGGTGAATGGCGATGTTTGAGATCCGGATCCACTCCCGGGGCGGGCAGGGGGGTGTCACCGCCGCACGGCTCATCGCGCTTGCTGCCTTCTACGACGGCAAGCAGGCGACCGCCACCCCGTTCTACGGCGCCGAGCGCCGGGGGGCGCCCATCGTGGCCTTCGTCCGGATCTGTGACACCGCCATCCGCACCTGCTGCCAGGTGAAAGAGCCGGATCTCGTGGTGGTGCTGGATCCGACGCTGCTCACCACCGTGAACGTGCTGAAGGGGCTCTCACCCGGCGGCACGGTGCTCCTGAACAGTCCCCACCCGGTGGCGCTGGACAGCTTCCGGACCGTCACCGCGGACCTGACCGGGATCGCGCTCGTGCTGGACCTGGTGATTGCCGGAAACCCGGTGCTGGACACCTCTGTGCTCGGGGCACTCGCGAAGATCGGGGTGATCACGCTGGACTCGGCGAAGCGGGCCATTGCCGAGAATTTCAAGGATCCGCGGAACGTGGCCGCTGCCGAGAAAGCCTTTTCGGAGGTGGCGGCATGACGGCGGCGGAGGCAGCCGCGAAGGGCAGGGCCCAGCC
>JAJRDA010000133.1 GCA_028678665.1 Methanomicrobiales archaeon
CTTTCCCGACCCGCTGTCACCCGCAACCCCGATGACAAAGATCCGGGGGGAAGCCCGGATCACTTCGGTAAAGCTCTGGTCCCCCATGCGGTAGATCCCCTGTTACATTCTCTCCCGTCCCATCCATTAAGGTGCACCCCATGGTGGATGGGCCACCGCCCCCGCCCCCCCTCAGCGGGATCCTGTAAGGGTTCCCTGAGGGGGTCTGCGAGAGGATACGTACGGTGAGACGCTCTCGGGGGCTCACCCCCCCCCGGAGCGTGGGCACCCCCCGCCGGTTTGTCCGGAATCGAGGTTCTTCATGGGAAAATACCCCACATGGCGGACCTTCCTCATGGAGAGGGACCGGGAGGGGGTCTCCCCCTCCTCCATGATGTCCCCGAACACGCCTCTGGCGGGGATCCGGAGGCAGCCGAATATTCACCTGGTCTCACGCAGGGGGGGCTCCCACACAGCGGGGGGACCGAGAGGATCCCCCCGGGAGCGTCCCCGAACTCGCATCTTCACGGATGCACCCCGCATGCACAACGATATACCACAGGATTCCTCATCAGGTGGGGGCGCCGGAACCCTTTTCTCCTGCGGATACCCCTGTCTTTCAATGGACCTCTACCTCCTCAGGCACGGGAAGGCGGAAACCGGCAGCGGGATCGGTGATGATATGCGGGCCCTCACACCGGAAGGAAGGAAGGAGATCCGACAGGTGGCCGCGTGGATAGCCTCGCAGGGCATCCCCCTCGCTCTCGTGGCCACGAGCCCCCTCCTCCGGGCCAGGGAGACGGCGGACCTCGTGATCCACGCCCTTGAGACCTGCCCGGACCCGGGGGTCTGGGACGAGCTGGCTCCGGGTGGTGACCTGGAGGACCTGATCATCCGGATTGCCCGCTGCGGCCCGGCGGCTGCCCTCCTCCTCGTGGGTCACGAGCCGCACCTCTCCACTCTGGCGAGCCGGATCATCGCCGGGGATGAGCGGGCCCGCCTCACGCTTGCCAAGGGGGGTCTTGCGAAGATCCGGGGGGTCAGGTTCGTAAACGGGATTACGGGTGAGCTTCACTGGCTGCTCACGCCCCGGCAGATCCGGGCGATGCGGTGATCCCATGCCGACACCTATCCGCATCACCATCGGCTTCGTGTCCCTGGATGCTGCCCTGGATGATACCCCGTGTGCCCGGGCTATCGCAGGGCTGCTCCCCCTCCGGGCGCCTGTCTCTGCATGGGGCGACGAGTTCTATTTCACGGTACCGGTTGCCATGGGACCGGATACCACCTCCACCACGGAGGTGGAGGCAGGGGACATCGGCTACTGGCCGCCGGGGAGTGCCTTTACCATCTTCTTCGGGCCCACACCCCTTTCCACGGATGACCGTCCCGTCCCCGCGTCAGCGGTGAACCGGGTGGGGAAGGTGAACGGCGATGCCCGTCTTCTGCGGACGGTGAAGGGGGCAGCGGAGATCCGGATCGAACGGGCGTAGGACGGGAGTGCATCCGGTACCGACCTCCCCATCTCCCTGTTTTCTGCCGGGTCCCCGGCCCGCACGTGGTCCGCTGAAAAGCGGGCGACGGCTCCTTTCACTCGCCCGCGGAGAAGGCGTCCCCGAACTCCTGCACCTTCACCGGCAGGTGGTGGAAGGATTCCTTCGCCGCGTCGGAGGAGAGGGGCTCCAGGATATCGCGGGCCTTCTCCCACTGGGTCCGGTGCCAGATGAAGAACCGCCCTTCCGGGGTCCGGTACAGGAACTTCTTCCGGAGGCCGGGGGCTTCGCCGGATGCCACCACCCAGGGCTCTTCGGAGGCGATGAGGATGGCCGTATCGGTATCGTAAGAATTCCCGTGAATCTTCTGCTTCATCCTTTCTTCATAGGCGTTGAGAGGGCATAATAGGTGGGATGGATCCGGAGGCCGTCGGGGGCGTGTACCTTTCAACGGGTCTGAAGGCCCCGGCTCTCAGGGGAGACGTGCCCGAGAGAGGCCCGTATCGGGCTCCGCGGGATGCCTTTTTATCCTTGGAGGGAGAGCACTGGAACGCAGGTGCAGGCAGGCACTCCTCTCCCGTAGCGGGAGGGTATCCCTTGCCACACCCTGAGAACGTGAAAGGAGGAACCACGTATGGATACACCAACGCTGTATACCCTGCCCGCGCTTCCCTATGACTACAAGGCGCTGGCGCCGTACATCTCCGAACAGCAGCTCACGATCCACCACCAGAAGCACCACCAGGCCTATGTGAACGGTGCCAACGCGGTTCTCGAGAAGCTGGTCAAAGCCCGGAAAGAGAACGCCGACCTCGACATGAAGGCGACCCTGAAGGAGCTCTCGTTCCACACCGGCGGCTACCGGCTCCACCGGCTCTTCTGGGAGAACATGGCCCCGGCCGGAAAGGGGGGCGGGGGTGTGCCCGGGGGTGAGGTCGGGACGGCGATCACGGGGGAATTCGGGTCCTTTGACCGGTTCAAGAAGGAGTTCACCCAGGCGGCCAACAGTGTCGAGGGATCGGGGTGGGCTGCGCTCTGCTTCTGCACCATCACCCGGCGCCCCATGCTCATGCAGGTGGAGAAGCACAACGTGAACATGCACCCTTCCTTCCCGATCCTGATGGTGCTGGACGTCTGGGAGCACGCCTACTATCTGGACTACAGGAACGACAGGGCCAAGTTCGTCGAGGGATTCTGGAACATCGTGAACTGGGACGCGGTGAACCAGCGTTTCCTGGCAGTGCAGAAGAAATAATCCCCGGGTTCCAATCCTTTTCCTGACGCACGCCCTTTCCAGATCAGATTCGGGTTTCGATCTCGCGGCGGAGATCTGACGGGAGAATCGGCTTCTTCAGGACTCCGGCGATCCAGTCCCGGTGCCGGTTTCTGTCCTCGTCAGGAAGTCCGTACGCGGAGAGGATCAGCACAGGGATCCGTTCTCTTTGGGCGAATCGTTTCCCCAGCTCCTCGAGAAACTGGATCCCGTTCATGGGCTCCATCATCAGGTCCAGGAGGATCAGGGAGGGGCGCCGGGTGGCAAGGCATTCCAGGGCAGAGACCGCGTTGTCAAAGACCAGGGGAACATACCCGAATTTTTTGAGAAAGAGGTCCAGCACCTCCCGGATGCCCGGGTCATCGTCAATGACCATGATCTCGTGCGCCATCCCATTCACCCCGATGCTGCCACCTGCAGCCAGCGATGCCTGCAACAGACTGAAGCTGGGCAGACATCTTTCATATCCTTTCTCCGCGTTTCCACCCCTTCCCGCGGCCGGAGGCACCCTTATCCCCTTCCCTGCGGAGAGATCCGGAAGGAGGGGGGAGAGGGTCCGGCATGAGCCTCGTCATCGCCTTCATCGGCGCTCATGGTACTGCCATGGCAGGAGACATGCGGGAGATCTCATTCGGTGGTGAACCGGGAGCGGTGGAAGCCCTTGAAGGGGAACTCTACGCGGGCACCATCACCGGCGAGGATGCCCTGTACCGCCGGGCCGAAGCCCTGGGGGTCACCCTCCGGATCCGGGACGACAGGGTGAAGGTGAGGGACCGCGGCGGAGTCCTGGTGGGGGAGGTGGGGGAGCGGGAGGCAAATGCCGGGCGGTCGCGGCGCCTGTACGCTGCCACAGGGCGGTATGCCCTCATCGACCTGGAGGGCGGCCGGGTGACCCGACGCAGCGGGGGCGGGGCAGGCAGTTTCGTGGTCCTGGGGAACGAGGTGGCCAAACAGGTTGCCCACCGGTGCATCACAGAAGGGTGGAAGAACGGGACGCTGGAGGATGCCATCCGGATCCTGATCCGGACCCTGGAGGAGGCGTCCCGGGCATCCCCCACGGTGAGCCGGAGCTTTCTCCTGGTACAGACCCGGTCGCCGGCAGATCCTGCCCGCCTTCTGGAGGACGACCTGGAGGCTCAGGAAGGGCGGGCCCCCGAATCCTGACGGATGTCCCTCCCGTGGCCTGGACCTGCCCGTTACCGGGAGGAGAGCCCGGCCTTCTGCATCACGTACATGACATACCCGTAGGACGAGGAAAACCGTTCATACATCTCCATCTCCAGGTCAGTCAGCGCCAGGATCTCCTCCGCCGCGGGGGAGAGATCCCCCCGGCTCCGTATCTCCTGCATCCGTTCCGCAAGGGGCGCATAATACTCCTCCCTCCACGCGGATTCGGGGAGCGGGAATGCCTCCAGGAGCCGGTATCCCTGCTCCCGGGCCGTGCGCCGGTTCGCGGTATCGGTGACCATGGCAGGATACCCTTCGGTAAAGAAGCTGCGAACCTCCCCGGGAGGGTCATCGACGAGCCAGGCCAGCTCGGTCACGGCCAGGAATCCACCCTCCCTGAGGAGCGGCCGCCAGGAACCGAGGCCCTGGGGATATCCCATCGCCGAGATGGCGCCTTCGCTCCATATCACGTCGAAGGTATTCTCCCGGAACGGGAGCCGGTCCATCGTTGCACAGACTGGGGTGATCTGCGAACCGGTACCACCCGCGGCCGCTGCTGCCCGCAGTTCCGAGAGGTAGGGGCGGTGAACGTCGACGGCCACCACCCGGCCACCGGAGAGATGGGCGAGGGGAATGGCCGATGCCCCGGCACCGCACCCGATGTCCAGGATTCCGGGATCGTGGAGGTGGTCACCGATGCACCGGTACGCCTGTTGCGTGCAGGCATCCGAACCCGGCCCCTTCCGCGGCAGGCCTTCGAAGAGGGCGAAGAGGAAGGGGTCCGGCGGGGGGTCCATCACAGCCCCCCGTGGCTCTGTACATGCTTCCAAGCCCGTTCCAGCGGAGCC
>JAJRDA010000134.1 GCA_028678665.1 Methanomicrobiales archaeon
GCTGATAATCGATATAACCATCTATTGACCTCATAATAGATGCTTGGTAATGCAATGAATAAGGCTTTACGGAATTGTTATCCATTCATTCACCTGAAATCTGGGGATCTTTAGGTTGGCGACTCCCCTCTCCTATTTCACATGGTGAAACGGGCCGCGTAAAGGCAAATTTCTTATTCAAATGGTTGAGCTTTTCCTGAAGCGCAGATCACGCGCCTGCCCAAACAATACGGATCACACCATGCACCGTGCTTCACGTTCCCCTGAAGACTCCTGTGATGGGGAACACATCCATGACCTGGAAAAGAGCCCTTGTGGGAAAAGCCGCTGGAGGGATTCGAACCCCCGGCCTGCGGTTTACGAAACCGCCGCTCTAACCGGCTGAGCCACAGCGGCAGGGATACCTGAGTTTATCGGCGTTGCTGCGTAATTAAGGTTGAGCTGTCCCTTCGGCCCCCGCGGCGCATGCAGGATTATTGAAACATGAAGAAACGGCATTTCACATTCATAGACTGCTGGTGAGACGCTCCTGGGGGCTCGCCGCCCCCGCCGCGTGGGCATCCCCCGCCGGTGAACTGGAATTGAGGATCCGATGGGAAACAGACCGTCGTGGCAGACCCTCCTCATCGGGGGTGTGACCGGGAGGGGGCCCCGCCCCCTCCCGCACCAGTTCCAGAACCGTCCCGTGGGGGAGAGTTTCCAGGATGGATCCATCTATTCTCATACAATGGTGGCGGATATCCCCATTCTTTGCGAGAAATGGCAAACTTCATGAACCTCCACGGCAAGGAATCGAGCATGTATCAGCTCAGTGGATCGAAGCGCCTGGGTGACGGAGTGAACGTCTTCTGGAAGGAGGGCGGAGAGGAGGAGAACCTCTACCTCTCGTTCAGCCAGCTGGTGGACATGAAGGTGAACGCCCTGGATATCCTGGACCACCCAAAGAACTACCAGATCGACCCGAAGAAGAAGAAGGTCGAGTTCCGGCTCTAGGGGCCGGGACAGAGGAGAGGGAAGCGGGTCAGGAGTAGCCCCGCATCGTCACCTGGTCGGTGGGGGTGGGGGACGCGGCAGGCTCGATCTTCCCGAACTTTCCCTCGTAGTCCCGGACCGAGTTGCCCAGCACCTCCAGCAGGCTCTTCGCGTGCCGGGGGGAGAGGGAGACAATGGCCTTGGCCCGGGCCTGGTTGATTCCGGGGATCTCGTGGAGGAACATGAAGGTGAACTCGTCCTCCTTGTAGGCGATCTGGATGCGGTTGCTGTAGACGGGGTCCAGGTCCTGTGGCACCTGCACCTGGAGTTCTCTCGGGCCGGTCATGGCCTATTGTTCGCCGTGCGCCGCCATAAGGTTTCTTGGGGGGGAGAGAGGAGGATGACCTGATGGACGCGGGTCTGGCAGGGGGATGAGAGGATGGAACCGCGGGTACGCGTATCCCAGATCCTCTCGGCCCATTTCTGCCCCGTCCGCTTCTACCTGGAACGGGACAGCCCCCGCGCGGAATCCCCACGGTATACCGTCTGCAAGCAGCTCTCCTCTCACCTGGGTCGCCCCCTGGATGCGAACATGATCTGGGACGAGATCCGGACGGTATCCCCGGGCATCGAGCCGGCGATGCGCCTCTTCCTGGATACCTGCGTGGAACGGTGCCGGGACGCGGGGTGGCCCCGCCCCTCGGAGGTGGACGTGTCCGTTTTCTCGGATCGCCTGGGAATCCGGGGCCGTGTGGATAAGATCTTTGAGGATGCGCCCCCGTTTGCCATCACCCGTTCGTCGGAGGCCCCGCCCGCGGGCGTCCATGGGGCCGACCGGATCCGGGTTGCCGCCTACGCCGCATGCGTGGCCGAGACGCTGGGGATAGAGACCGGATCAGGGCTCGTGGAGTACATCCCATCCGGAGCCCTCCGCACCTGCACCATCCAGCCCGGTGACAGGAGAGGCATGCTCCGTTCACTCGCGGCAGCACGGCGGGTGATGGCCGGGCAGATCCCCAGGAAGCCGCGGCGGGCTCCCTGTACCGGCTGCGTGCAGCGGGAACGATGTACACCCACGGGGACATCCCTCTCAGGCCTGCTGCGGGAGTGAGCGCGGTTACCCGGGACCCCGTATGTCGGGGTTCTCTTCGAGAAGGGTCCGGGACCGGATCCACTCCCCCTTCGCCATCCGGGTCGTGCCCACGACGAGCCATGTCTCCTCCCCGTGCCGTTCGGCGATCCCCTGCGCATCCACCACCTCGCCCGTGAGGGCCTGGCCGCTGTAGGTATGGGTGAAGGAGAGGATGCAGGAGATCTCGGGATGCTTCACCCGGTAGACTGCCGGGGAATCAAAGGCATGGGTGGCATCCGTCACCACCGCCTGGATGGTCCGTGGTCCCCGCACATCTCCCTTACCCACGGGCACCGTCTCCAGGTCATCGTACCCCCGGGTGTAGAGCAGGTCAAAGTACGTGCCCCCGATCTCCCCCCGGTTCCATTTCCGCTGCTCATGGAGCACGAACTCGTCAAAGGAGAGTTCCGGGCTCCGCTTCCGGTACACGGTCCGCCACATCTCCTCCGAGAGATCCTGCACCTCGCCGGCTGCGATTGCGCGGCGGAGCCGATCGCAGGCTGTGGAAAATGCGTTCCCGTACACGACCAGGTCGATGTCCGAGGTCTCGGCTTCCAGGCCTATCAGCCGCGATCCCGTGCATCCCAGGGATCCCCGTGGCAGGGAGAAAAGCCGGACCAGGGAGCGGACCCGCCGGTCCCTTGCGGCGATGCGGGGCAGCTCAACCTCGGGTTTCTTCACCCCCGCCACGTCCCCCCGCGGGACACGGTGGATCCGGTCCAGGTACCCTGGCTTCTCCCGCCGGATCAGGTCGTATGCCTCGTCAAACTCCAGCTTCCGGTACCGCTGCCCGCTGCGGGAACAGCGTTCCCCCGAGGGATCGGGGACGTACCGGAGGATCCCGCCGACCCGCCTGGCGTTGTCATAGGCAGCAACAGAGTAAATCCAGCCATCACGGTCCACGATGAAGTCCCGGAGCCGGATGGGTCGCATGGCGTCGCCTCACCGGGGCGCTGAGAGGACCGCTTCCACCCGGCGCCACCCCTCGCCCTGGCGGAGGATGCACCGGTGCACCAGGTCCACGACGGTGGACGGGGTGCCCGGGAGCTTCCCTCCCTCGATCATCAGGTCATGGGGCACATGCACGTCGTTCGTGGTGGCAGGATCCCTGTCGCCATGCAGGTTGGCGCTGGTGGCGGTGATGGGACCGTCCAGCATCCGGGTGAGGGCCTCCGGCACCGGGTGCGCCGGGATCCGGATGCCGATGAGCCCGGTCCCCCCTGTGAGGATATCCGGGAGGCAGGTCTTGGCCTGGAGAACCACCGTCACAGGCCCGGGCAGGACCCGCTCCATGAAGGCGAGGGCCGCCCCATCGATGCAGGCCACGGCCTGTGCCATCTCCATGTCCGCTACTGCAATGGAGATGGGCTGGGAAATGGGGCGCTGCTTCGCTTCGTACACCCGGCAGATGGCAGCGTCGGAGAGGGCATCGGCTCCAAGGCCATAGACCGTGTCGGTGGGATAGACGACAAGGCCGTCCCGCTGGAGCACGTGGACCGCCAGGGCGATCTGGTCCATTCAGAATTCCTGTCCGCGCACGCGGCTGATATCGAACCTTGCCAGCTTGCTGGCATGCATGACCGCAAAGACGCCCGCCTGGATGGGGTCGGTCACCACCAGGTCCGCGTGGTCCGGCACCGACCCCGCCATTTTGAGGGCGATCACCGGGATTCCGGCGACCCGCACCCGGTCCACAGCCTCTGAGATGGATCCTCCCATCAGCGATCCGGCGAGGACGAGGATCGAGGCCCTGGGGAGCCGGACCACCGCATCCACCGCCTGGGTCAGGTCCTCCTCGCCGACGAGAGGGATCGTGTCCACCGAGATCCGCTCGCCCCGGATGTTGTGCCGGTCCGCCTCGTTCACGGCGCCGAGAGCCACCTGTGCTACCTGGGCTCCGCCGCCGATGATGATCACCCGCGACCCGAAGATCCGGGAGAAGGGGGCGTAGGAGATGACATCCAGGACCGAGGGCAGGTTCAGGAGATCGGCGGTCAGTTTCCCCCAGTCGTCCCCGTCCTCCAGCTCGAAGTAGAGCGATGCATTCCCTTTCTGGGGTCCTGACGGGATGAGGGACTGCTGGACCATCAGGATGTTGACCTGGTGGTCGGCCATGACCCCGGCGATATCACGGAGTACTCCGGGCCGGTGCTCGCAGGTCAGGCTCAGGGCGCAGTTCTCGGAGGATGCCATGGGTGGGATGCGATAGCCGGGATTCGAACCCGGGCTAAAGGCTTGGGAAGCCTCTGTCCTGCCACTAGACTACTATCGCGTGCCGTTTCGATCCGGTTGGGGGTGTGAGAAAATAAAAGTACGGTCGGCGACCCCGAGGATGATGCGGAATCCTGTTCTTCACCCGTCCGGTTGAGGGTCATGATCTAATGCCTGCCGGGACACTCCCGGGGGGGACTGCCGTCCCCCCCCGCCGCGTGGGCGCCCCCCCTCCCCCCCTGTGGATAATGCACCACGCCGGTCCCCGCGAAAACCCCCCGGCTCAGCCTATCCTCATGGGGGCGGGACCGGGAGGGGGGTCTCCCCCTCCCGCTGAGTAGGGGGTACATCGTTTCCTCTCATTCTGTGCCTCAGGGCGTTTCACCGGCACGAGTGCGGGAGGGGGTAC
>JAJRDA010000135.1 GCA_028678665.1 Methanomicrobiales archaeon
AGGTTCATCCCGTGATCCTCCGGAGGTTGCGGCCGGGCCCTCATCAAGGTGACGGATGCAGGGGATCCGGTTCTGCCCGGTTCAAATAGGATCAGGGAGAGAAATCCCTGGAGAAGGAAGGGACAGGGATGCCTGCGAGAAAGGAGAGAAAGAATCCTGCCACCGGATCACCGGAGGGACCTTCCCTGCCCGGGGAGCGGAGGATGGACGCGGACGAGGTGCTGGCACGGCTCCGGTCCCTGGCAAATCCCGGGGACCTGGCAGGGATGGCACGGGTGGGGATCCCGACAGGGCACGCCCTGGGCATCTCCCTCTATACCCTCCGGAAGCTGGCGAAGGAGATCGGGAATGACCACACCCTCGCAGGGGAACTCTGGGCATCCGGGATCCACGAGGCGAGGATGCTGGCAACCATGGTGGATGACCCGGAGCAGGTTTCCGATAAACAGATGGAGGCCTGGGTTCTCGATTTCCATTCCTGGGATATTTGCGACCAGTGCTGCAGCAACCTCTTTGACCGCACCCCCCACGCGTACCGGAAGGTAGAGGAGTGGTCAAGGCGGGACGAGGAGTTCGTGAAGCGGGCCGGGTTTGTCCTGATGGCAACCCTGTCGGTTCATGATAAAAAGGCGGATGACCGGGTGTTCCGGGAGTTCTTCCCCCTCATTATCCGCGAGGCCACCGATGATCGTCTATATGTCCGGAAAGCCGTGAACTGGGCGCTCCGGCAGATCGGGAAGAGGAACATTACCCTGAACCGGGAGGCGATCCGGGTGGCAGAGGAGATCAGGGGCATCGATTCGAAGGCAGCCCGGTGGATCGCCTCAGATGCACTGAGGGAACTGCAGGGAGATAAGGTGCAGCGGCGGCTGGACGAACGGGGAAAATAAGGCGTCGGATTACCGCTCCCAGACCTGCTGGGACATGCCGGCGTAGTACTCGATCCGCCAGGGAACGAACTTCAGGATCACCCACTCCGGGTTCTCCGGCGTCTGGAAATACCCCGCCTTCATGGGGTCCCAGTACTTCTTCTTCGTGGCCAGGTCCTCGTGGACGGTCCCCTTCGCCTGGATCACGACGTAGGGGTCCGAGAAGTCCCTGCAGGACCAGATGGAGATGGCCACGTGGGGATCCTTCCGGATCTCCCCCACCTTCCGGGTACTCTTCATCGTGCCCCCCACCAGGGTCAGGTCATCGTAGCCCGTGAGGGCCATGAAACGGACCGCCGGCCTGCCATCGGCAATGGTGGCGACGGCGGCCACGTGCATGCCGCCCATCACCTTCAGGATATCGTCAGAAAGAGCCATCGGGTTCACCGAACAGAGACTCCCTGCAAGAGGCAATGAAGGTTGTGCTGGGTGAGGGAACAGGAAGGCGCAGGTGAATCCATCTGCAAGGACTCGAGGTAACCGGTGAAGACTACGTCACCCGGGCCCGGCGTTCCCCGATCTGCTGGCGCCACATGGCGTAGTACAGTCCCTTCTGGTCGACGAGACTGTCATGGGAACCGGTCTCCACGATCTTCCCCTTCTCCAGCACGTAGATGACATCCGCGTGCATGATCGTGGAGAGGCGGTGGGCGATCAGGATGGAGATCTGATCCCTGGTCATGGATATATCCCGGAGGGTATTGGAGATGCTCTCCTCGGTCAGGGAATCCAGGGACGAGGTGGCCTCATCAAAGATCAGCAGGCGGGGATGCCGCAGGATGGCCCTCGCGATGGAGAGCCGCTGCTTTTCCCCTCCGGAGAGCTTCATGCCACCCTCGCCTATCACGGCATCAAGCCCCTGAGAGGAGCGGCCTAATAACTCATCGCAGGCTGCCCGGTGCAATACCTCTAGCATCTCCTCCTCGGTGGCATCCTGTTTCACGAAAAGGAGGTTCTCCCGGATGGTCCCCGCGAACAGCTGCGGTTCCTGCGTGACGAACCCGATCTGCCTGCGCATGGGATTGAACCGGATCTGGGAAGAGGGATGACCGTCGTAATAGATCTCACCGCTGACAGGCCGGTACAGGCCTACCAGCAGCTTGACGAGGGTGGACTTCCCTGAGCCGGAGGGACCGACGAACGCGATCGTCTCGCCCCGCTTCACCTGGAACGAAATCCTGTCGATGGCATTGCACTGTGCCGTCTTATGGCGGAACACCACGTCCTCGAAACGGATATCGGAGAGCTCCCCGATTTCCATGGGATTCTCCGGCCGCTGTTCAATGGGCTTCTGCATCAGCCGGTCGAAGGTGTTGATGGACGCCTCCACCTCGCGGTATGCGAGGATGATGGTACCGATCTCCTGCAGGGGTGCGAAGATGGAGGTGGAGATGAACTGCATCGAGACCAGTTCCCCCGTGGTGAGGACGTTATGGAAGATGAACCAGAGGAGCATGAACAGGATGGAATGCTTGAGGATGCTCATGGTGGAGCCCTGCAGGAACATGAGGGTGCGGACCCTTTTCACCTTCGACATCTCCAGGTTGAAGATACTCAGGTTCTGTTCCCGCAGCCGTCGGATTTCCTGGTAGGTCAGGCCAAGGCTTTTCACAAGCTCGATGTTCCGGAGGGATTCCGTGATCACGCCCGCCATCCGGTTGGTTTCCCGGTTGATCGCCCGCTGTGTCGTCTTGATCTCCTTGCTCAGGAATCCGGTCAGTCCTCCGAGGACCAGGACCCCGATCAGGAACACCGGGATCATCAGCCAGCTCTTGGTCACGGAATACACAATGAGAAAACCCATTCCCACGAAGGTCGCGAAGAGCACGTTGATGAACGTGGTGATGAAGATCTGGGTATCCATTCTCACTTTCTGCAGTACCGAGAGTGTCTCCCCGCTCCGCTGGTCCTCGAACTCATTGTACGACAGGCGAAGCGTTTGCTTCAGGCCGTCGTTGAATATCTGCATCCCGAACTTCTGTACCGCGAGGCGCGTGAAATAATCCTGGAACGTCTTTGCCACGAGGGCGAGCAATGCGATGGCGACGGCCACACCCAGCCAGAAAAGCACGCCCTGGACGAGGGCCTCCTGGGAGAGGTTCCCCAGGTTCATGGCATACTCGTCGATGATCTTCCCGAAGATAATCGGATCAACCAGGTTCAGCAGCTGGCTGGCTCCCGCCAGGATGAGGGCAAGCAGGATAAGCCACTTCTGCGGCTTCAGGTACTTCCAGAGGACCATCATGGATGTGGAAAACGGCGTGATCTGTGGTTCTTCTCACTGGTATTCGATGGTACTCATCGAAAAAACTTGTCCTTCCTCTCCCTCCCCTGTTTCACCGCAGGAAGGGACTTAGCGAGCTGAAGGGTCCATCCAGGAGAAGTCCGGTCCGTCCCTTGACTACCATAGGGATGCCCTGAATGTTAAAAATCCCTCTCTTCTCTGCCGCTTTCAAAAAAGAAAAGCCCTCTGATGCAAATCTCTCTTGCCAGTCGGGCACACAATCGGCAACCCATCCAGAGCTTTCCTGGGGATACGGGGTGTAAAGGCATAGGGTACCCATGTATCGCTCACTGGCGGTGCGTATCAAAAATCAAAAGGGTCAGGTTGCCGTTGGTGTGCTGCCGGCTTTTGGCCATGCGACCACAAACCGCCAGCCTGTCAGAGGGTAGGACCGGAACCTGGCTGCATAGTGAATGCCCCCGTCATCATACTCCACGGTGCCGGAATCCTGGGTACGTATCGTGCCGATTGCCCGCCCGAAAGAGGACTCCGGCCCGATCGTGGTAATATTCCGGAATATCTGCCCCTTATCCGAATGGAGGGCGAACTGGTTTTCGGTATCGATGGCGTAGAAGATGAACGGCCCGGGCACCCTGCCCCTGAGCGTATCGGTCAGCGTGTCAAGGTACACCGATGCCCCGAAAACACCTGTCACCGCATCCCGGGTCTTGACCGGAACTGCCACGATGGCAGCATTTTTGCCGGTTGAATGGCTCACCACCACAATCCCGACGGATTCATTGCCGCCAAGAACTACCGGGAAATAGGACCGGCTTTTCAGGTTGGCGCTGGTAAGGCCGTCGACAACGGTATAATAGGAGCCGTCCGGATTTGCGTACCACGTGCGGGCATTGGGCTCCTTTTCTTCAAGAACTGCCAGAAGCGGCCTGATGTTCTGCCACTCGCCGGATCGTGCCTCAGTGGTGACAGCCAGCACCTCAAAGGGCCGGAGGAGGGCTTTCAGCTGTCTGTCTGTTTCCGCTGCCACGATCTCCAGGGCAAGGTCGGCCTGCGCTTCCTCAGCTGCCGGACCCGCCGTTATTGCAGACGGGATCATCCCGTACTTCTTTTGGATGGCATCAAACGTCCCGTCCCGTTTCATCGCATCAAGGGCGTCCTGCCAGCCTGCGATCACGCGGTCGGGCGTGTCGGTGCTGAATGCGATGTACAGCGGAACCGTCCTTACCGTGTATACCGCCTCAACCGCGGAGGGGTCGATCCCTCCTTTCCGGGTAATATCGGCCGCATTGACGCTGCTCCCAAGCCAGAGGTCGGTGGTTCCTGCAATCAGGTTTCGGATGCATTCGGTATCGTTGCCGCAGGTTGCGATGTTGTCAAACCGGTTCTCCCGCAGGAACTGGTGCCGGGCGTCATCTTTCACCACACCGATACGCCCGGCCTTTTTTGCCGCCTCAAGGCTGCGTATCTGCAGGCCGGAACCGTTTCGTGCATAAAGCGTATAATCAACAGCCGCAACCGGGCCGACCCA
>JAJRDA010000136.1 GCA_028678665.1 Methanomicrobiales archaeon
ACGAAGGCGTGCTCGAAGGCCTCCTCCCCGTTGCTGTTGCAGATGATGCCGGCGAGGCCGGTATCGCCCCGGCGGGCGAGGCGCTGCACGGCCCGGGCGATGTTGTTCGCGGCGTAGATGCTCATGAACCCCCCGGAGCAGATGAGGTAGATCTCCCGGGCGAAGCCCTCGCGGATGGGCATCGCGAACCCCCCGCAGACCACGTCGCCGAGCACGTCGTAGATGGCAACGTCGATCCCGTAGGTCTCGAAGGCCTTCAGGTCCTTTAAAATCTGGAGCGCGGTGAGGACCCCGCGCCCCGCGCACCCCACGCCGGGCTCCGGGCCTCCCGCCTCGACGCAGTAGATCCCACCGGGGGTTTTCCGGACGATGGTGTCGAGCTTCATCGCGTACTCGTCCCTCCCCACCCGGAGCTGCTCCCGGTACGTCTCGAGGACGGCGGGGATGAGGTCCCCGCCGGCGAGGATCCTCGTGGAGTCCCTCTTCGGGTCGCAGCCGACCTGCATGACCGAGAGCCCCTTCTCCGCGAGGGCCGCGGAGACGTTCGAGGCGATCGTGCTCTTCCCGATGCCCCCTTTCCCGTAGATCGCTATCTGTCTCATGGGTTCACTCACCACTTCGCCTCGTACCTTCTCTCTTTTGAACGCCACCCCATCGTCCACTCGTTCTGGACACATTCGAAGAGATTCAGGATGCCGGTATACCCGAAGTATTCCCTGTTGATCATCCTGAACTGGCGCATCATCCTCACCACCTCGACAATATACGACACCCCCAGCCCCGCGCTGGCGTGCCGTTCGATCGTGCTCCCGAACACAACCCGTGGCCTGACCTCGCCCAGGCTCCTCCTCGTCCTGTACACGTCCGTGCCGTACACGATTTTTGGAGTGAGCCCGAGGTCCTTGAGTTCCCGTTCCAGCAGGTCCCGGACCGAACGCTGGGAGGTGTACAGGGCAACGAGTTCCGGTGTCATCTCCATATCCTCGGTCACAAACCGGACCAGCGGGATCCCGACCGTCGCATCGGCAACAATCGCGGCAGGTGTCCGGTACAGGAACCGGGCCATCGGCCACTTGCGCCGGCAGGTCGCCATCACCATCCCCTCGCCTTCCGCCACCATGGCCTCCGCCGTTTTCTGCGCATCAAACCGCTCCCCCAGGGTGGCCAGCCAGCGCTGGGTATTGGTCATGCCGATGGGCAATGGTATCCCCGTGCAGATCTGTTCGATTCCATGGGTGGCGGAGAGGTAATCCGCTGCGTTCTGTCCGGCGTCGTGGCTCAGCACGAGTGAGGTCTCGGCAGATGCGACGTTCTCGATATCCGAGAGGGGAGTCCTGTGTGTGAGCGTGGCAACCACCCGGACACCCATCCGGGAGAGGACCTGCTGTACCCATGCCAGGTCCGCAACCCACGTCGGGTTGGCGTTCGCGTGGGGGGCGATAAGGCACACGGAACCCGGTATCTTTTCCACGCCGGGGTTCACCAGTCTCTTCACCATGGTATCCAGTGCGATATCGATGCCGTCGTACTGCGAACCCCTGAACCCTGCGCACGGGATGGGAATGAGGCGGAATTTCACCTCCGGCTGCAGATCCTCGCACACCGCGACGATGTCGTCACCGACGATCTCGGGCCCGCAGGCACTGAGCACGAACATGGCAGAGAGGGGGAGATCCCGTGCCTCACGGATCGTGCGGGCAAGAAGGTCTTCACCGCCGTGCACGATCTCGTCCACGCAGAGTTTGGTACAGAGTGTCATCGTCTCCATGTAGTCGCATTCCTGCCAGGCAAATGCGTTGTTGACGAGATACTCACATCCCTGGGGTGAATGGGCGAGAAGGGTGGAACCTGAGACTCCCAGTGCCGTCTGCGCGGCGCCGTTGAATGCGCACCGGAGGTACGGGTCTGTGCACTGGTCGGGTACCGGGGTCTCCGCCCCGGCCGCCCCTTTACTTTGTCCTGGTTCCATAGAGCATCCCCCGGAACAGGCGCGAGCGCGGGAGGTCTTTGTTCTCCAGTGCCTGCCTGACCAGGGCAGCGATGTTCCTGATTCCCCGGAACCCGTACTGGGGCTGGAACGCCGGGTTCATGAGGGTCAGGTTCACCACCGGGCAGGGAGGGAACCTTCCGGCGTTTCCAAAGAAGATGACGTCATCATACTCACGGACAATCGCTTCCAGCTCCACCTCGGTCTCCCTGGACGAGCGGAAGCTCCCCAGCCGGAAGAGCCCTTTCGTCAGGATGATCTCCGGGTTGACACCGGTCTCCAGCAGGAACTTGATGCTGGGCATCCGCTCCTTGATGGTATAGGGGTGGACGTTGATGACCACGGGATGGGCCCCGAACTCCTCTGCCATCCGTGCAAGGGAGAGCGCCCGGATCGGCCCGGGAAATTCTGATATCTCGATGATGGCAGTCTTTCCCCTGAGGGCCTCCCTCAGGTAGGCAAGGTCCGGTTCCACTTCCCGGGTCTCCCGCTCGATCACCTCCCGCGCCTTCTCCTCCAAGCCAAGGGGCGTTGCTACCCCGAGGAGCCATTCCGTTGTGGCTGCAGGCCCGTAGGGTTGCCCGGTCTTGCTGTACGGGATCCCGAACCGTTCTTCCATCATGTCGCCGAGCTTCTGCCCCCAGTCATAGCACCAGGAGGCATTCAGTTCCACCTCCCGAGCCCGCCGGATCTCTTCGACGGTGCATCCTCCCGCGATGATAGCGTTTACCTTGATCCCGACTTCACGGAGGAGCCGTTCGATCTCATCCATGTCCCAATTGAACTCCGTGGGGGAAGGGCCCCAGCGGGCCCCCAGGATGTTGATCATCCCTTTCCTCTTCTGTTCCGGGGGGTCCATCAGGTCCATGATGAGCCGGAACGCATCCTCGTAGCCGCTGCGGAAATCGCCGCCGAAACCCTCGCTCCGGAGCGCCAGCACCCGGCAGCCGACCAGCTTCTCTGCCTCGCGGGCAATGCTCTCCACATCATCCCCGATGATCCCGGAACAGCAGCAGGAGAGGATGACGATCAGGTCAGGGTGATACTTCGCGTATGCCTCCTTCACCGCTTCCAGGAGTTTTCCCTCGCCCCCGTAGATGACGTGGCTTTCATCGAGGGTGGTGCAGGCAGTGGGCTCGAGCGGGACACCGCGGATCTCGCAGCATTCCCGGGTACGGACGAAGTCGGACATGTATAACGGGCATCCGGTCGGGCCATGCACCAGGGGAACGACATGGCGGATCCCGCTGATGACGTAGTATGCGGTAAAAAACTTGCACATGGGGGCATGAGAAGCCTGGAGCCTGGGGATAAGCTCACCGGTTTCCACCTTCTCCAGGAGCTGCTGCAGGTTCCCGTGAAAGACGATGGAGTCGTTCTCCATGTTGCACTCAGTCTACCCTCATGCAGTGAGGATATATACGTTGATGCCTGCCGGCCCCTCGGCGATTGCTCTCTTACACCTCTTCGCATCCCCTGTGATTACCAGTTAAATATCCCTGGCACACCCTGAGAGAACCGCCGCATCCCTCACCGCGGCTGCCACGTGCCTGGTCACTTCCCGGTCAAGGACGGCAGGCACGATGTGCTCCCGGTGGGGTTTCGGGACAGTGTCGGCGAGGGCATGGGCAGCGGCGACCTTCATCTCCTCGCTGATCCGGGAGGCACACACGTCCAGGGCTCCCCTGAATACCCCTGGGAAGGAAAGGGCATTGTTGATCTGGTTGGGGAAATCACTCCTCCCGGTTCCCACTACCGCCCCCCCGGCGTCCTTGGCCAGGTCCGGCATGATCTCCGGAACTGGATTTGCCATGGCAAAGACGATGGGATCGTCGTTCATGGAACGGATCATCTTCGGGGTGAAGAGCCCCGGGGCAGAGACTCCGATGAGCACATCGGCTCCCTCGACGGCGTCGGCGAGGGATCCCGTCTTCCCGGACCGGTTTGTCTCATCGGCAAGGATGAACTTGTACTTGTTCGTATAGAGCCCCTCCCTCTGCCGGTGGATGATTCCCTTCGTATCGCAGACCACGATATCCCGGACCCTCTGGCAGACGTGGGGGTTGTACCCGATGCACCCCAGCAGGCGCACGATGGCGTACCCCGCGGCACCGGCACCACATACCACGATGTGCAGGTCCTCGAAGCTCTTTCCCGTTACCCTGCAGGCATTGATGAGGGCAGCGAGCACCACAATCGCCGTGCCATGCTGGTCATCGTGCATCACGGGGATCCCGATATCCTGGAGGGCTTCCTCCACCTCGAAACACTTGGGGGCGGCAATATCCTCCAGGTTGATCCCCCCGAACACGGGGGCGATGTTTTTCACCTCGTCCACGAAGCCGGTGTGGTACCTCTCAAAGCAGATGGGAAAGGCATCGATGTTGGCAAATTTCTTGAAGAGGATCGCCTTGCCCTCCATGACCGGAATGGCGGCATAGCCTCCGATGTTCCCCAGTCCAAGGACTGCGGATCCATCGGTCACAATGGCCACGGAGTTCCTTTTCAGGGTGTACCGGTAGGCGTTGTTCTTGTCCTTCTGGATGGCCCTGCACACCGCCGCGACACCGGGAGTGTATGCCCGGGAGAGATCCCGCCGGTTCTCCAGGGGGACCTTGGAGTGGATCTCCAGCTTTCCCCGGTGCTTTTCATGCAGCTGGAGTGCCTCCTGGTAAATGGTCTCGGTAGGTTCTTCCATGGCTCTC
>JAJRDA010000137.1 GCA_028678665.1 Methanomicrobiales archaeon
CTGCGGATCCAGTACTGGTGGTACTACGGCTTCCAGGGACCCTGCAATTACTTCATTGAGGGCCCGGACGGGGCGCACCATGGCGACTGGGAGCGTATCTACGTGACCACCAGCCCGGACCGGTCGCGGATCGATGCCGTCACCTACGGCCAGCACAGCGGCTGGTACACCCGGCGCGCCGGATCCTTCGGGATCTCCGGCACCCACCCCATGGTGTACACCGGCAAGATCGCACACGGAACCTACCATGACCGGTGCCACGCACCCGAGTGTTCCGACGCCCTGCCCGGGCTGGAGTGCCGGTACTTCGGCGATTTCCGGAACCCGGAGGCAGATGACTGGTGGGACACCGGTTCCAATCTGGTGAGCCTCCGGTCGATGTCAGAGACCTGGATGGATGCGGACCGCATCGGCGGTCGGATCCCGGAGGCCATTGACGGGTTCTACATCACCAGCTGGCGCTGGGGGCCGAACATCGACTACTGCAATGTGTGGATTTTATGGTGCTGGGACTGGGAGACAGACACCGCCTGCGGGAACCACCCCACCCAGAACGAGCCATCATGGACGATGGCCCACTGCGCGGACGACGGCTGCGACCGGAGCCAGGGGTGGCCTGCAGGGCTCACAGGCATATCACTCCCTGTCATGCCCGCTTCCGCCGCCTCCCGCAACGGATTTCCGGGTCCCCTCTCCGGGGAGATCCGTGAAGTGGTTCTGCGTGCCATCGCAGGATCCCTAGACCTACCTATCGATGATGTGAAGACTGCAGATGAGGAAGGCCGTTCGCTCTGCAGCCTGGCCGATGAGAACAGGCGGGATCTCCCACGTATCTGGGAAGCCGGTGCCGGTGCCCGCCGGGAGATCCTGGACCGGGCGGTGGAGGAGGGCCTCGCGACAGAAGAACAGGTCGCCTGGATCGCGGACCGGATGGCCGCCTTTGACCCGGCTACCGACTGCTCCCCGATTCCTGCACCCGCGGCCGGCCCCGGGGACAGTTGCCCGTCGTGCGGGTCATCAGGTACAGTGGGATCCTGAGGGGCAGGGACGATGGGCCGGTGAACCTGGCCGAGCGGCCCCCCCCTCTTACCCCATTTTCCGGAGTCCCCTTCCCGTCCCGGAAAGGATGGTGCGATGAAGGGAGGATTTCCCGTGTATTCCACGAAAATGTGGAGAAAGGTTAAATGGGGTGAGTCAGAACACTCTTTCGAGGTACGATATGGCTATCCTGAAAAGTGTCGGCGTCCTCTCCATCGCGAAGATCTGTGCCGTCTTCTATGCCATCATGGGTCTCCTGGTGGGGATCTTCGGCATGACCTTTGTCGGGCTCTTTGGCGCGATGATGGGTGTTCCGGTGGAGGCGGCAACAAGCATTGTCGGAATCCTCATCATGGTGATTCTCTTTGCCGCCGTCGGGTTCATTGCCGGAGCCATCGCGGCCATCCTCTACAATGTCCTGGCCGCGGTCCTGGGCGGGATCCGGCTTGATCTCACCTGACCTTTTTTTCCGCCCTTTCGCAGATGATCCGGACCGGCTGGCGCGTCACCACCAGGGCTCGAAATCCTCACCCTCCGGGCTGGCCGGATCGCGATCGATCACTGCAACGGTGCCAGTACTGACGGGAACCGGGGTGGCTGAACCCGGCGGATGAACCGCCACCACCGGTGGGGGCAGGGGAGTACTGTTCCGGGTCACTTCCAGTGAGAGCATGGCAGTGGCCTGAGGGGGGGAGGCGGGCTGTGCCTTCTCCTTGCGGGATGCCTTCACCCGGGGCATCCGCTCCCTTCCGGCCACCAGGATGGCGAAGACCATGAACAGGAGAAGGACCCCGGCCCCCGCCAGCGCGACTTCCCAGGGAATCCCCAGGATCCCGTGCCACAGGAAGAGACCAAGGATGACCACGCCCGCGATCGGGACATACCGGATCAGCTTCTCTTTCCGGTCGATGACAAGGTACCTCCGGTTCAGCTCGGCATAGTCCCGGGTCTCGGGGAGGGATCGGGCCCACCGGTACCGGAGCCCAGACGAACCCGTCTGGAAGAGCCGGAATGCGATGAGGAGGAGCAGGAGATATCCGGGCGTGATCGCCCCGAGAGCCGGCAGGGCGACAACCGCGGCTCCGCCCAGGCTGTATGACACCGCATCCCTGTAGAGTATCAAGGCGAGGGCAGCGGTACCTGTGGAGATCGCCAGCCCGTATAAAGATCCTACCCAGCGATAGTGCGCAGATGCACTGAGGATCCGCTGGTACCCTTCCCTGCCCGTAGTGGCAGCAATGCCAGCGATCGTGCGGTTCCGGGCCACCCCTATGAAGACCGTGAGGACGGCGAGCACCAGCTCCGCTCCGATCACAAGAGCGGCGAGTCCCTGGCGGACGGCGAAGAGGGGGGATGCCAGCAGGACAGCGGTGACTATCACCATGGCCGGGACAAGCACCCATCCATACCCTGATCCTGCCCTGAGGCGGGTCGCCCTCTCGCTCAGGTCCGGGAGGGTGGAATCCCGCGAGAACGGGTCTGCCATGCGTCGCCGGTGCAGGGTGCGCCTGGCATGGTGGGTGGATTGCATAAGGGAATCATTTTTCCCAATAATATATATAACTACCTATTTTATCTTGGCATCTAATGATTGACTTTATAATTTTAATCTGCTTTTTTCATTTTAAATCCACCATACTCCTATTTCCACAGGTTTCGCATGAGGGGGCCACCCTCTCCCATCGGTCCCGGCGGCGGCCATCTGCGGGGCCGTGGGAATATTCAAGGGATGAGAAGCCAGGATTCCTGGGCCAGCCATACCTTATCTCCCGCCGCACTAAAATCCAATCCGGAGGCGAGCAGTCCCGATGGAAGGCCCGGGCGTGCGGATGATGGTGGAGGAACTCGCCCCCCTCGCGGGCCGGATGGTCGCATCGGCCGGTGGATCGAGCCGGATTGACTACGGGAGTATCACCGGGCAGCACCTGCAGCGGGTCCACTGCACCGGCAAGCTCCTCTTCCTCCGGTTTCCCCAGGTCTCGATCCGGATCCATTTCCTGATGTGGGGCCGGTACCGGCTCAACGACCCGGTGGAAGGGAAGAAACCCCGCCTCACCCTCCGGTTCGATGACGGCTCCCGCCTGGACTTCTACACCACCGCGGTCGTACTTCTGGAGAATCCGGACGTGGCCCGGCTCCATGACCCCACTCTTGATCCCATGGATGAACACTGGGACGAGGACCGGGCGGTTGCCCTCGTCAGGGCGAAGGCCGATGATCTCATCTGCGATACCCTCCTGGACCAGGAGGTGCTGGCCGGCCCCGGGAACCTGATCAAGAACGAGGTCCTGTTCACGGAGCGGATCCACCCGAGAACCCCCACCCGCTGCATCCCCGACCGGAAGCTCCGGGGCCTCTTCCGGGAGGTTCGGGATTTCTCCCTCCGGTGGCTGGACCAGAAGCGGCAGGGGAACCGGAGGCCCGTCACCGCCATCTACCAGAAGGGCACCTGCCCCTCCTGCGGGGGAAAGGTCCGGTCCGGCCGGATAGGCCGCTTCAACCGTATCTCCTTCTGGTGCCCGGCCTGCCAGGAGGAGGAGTACCGGTGCGGGGAGGAGACCCGCAGGGAAGCATGAGGAGATCATCACTCGCTCCGGTGCGTCCCGCGCAGGGGCAGAGAAAAAGGACAGAACGGGAAAGCCAGGAAGAGAGGTCTGCCGAGATAATCCCGAACGAATGAGGAATCCGCATTTATCGTGAAGTTAATGAACTTTTTATAGCTATTTCAATGCATATTAGACTTTTAGCTTTTTCTTACTATTATTTTACAAGGATATTTCACTTAATACTGATTCGCGAGGCATCTTGTGATCCAATGGAAAAATCTTTTTATTCACATCTGTTAATTTTCTTAAATTGATATATAATAATTTTATTTATCAGGATAATTTTAAATACTTGGCTTCCTAGGCACCTGTTGCCCTCAATGAAAAGATGAGCGGGAGCTCAAACGCTCTGAAAGTCTTGAGGCGGGGTGGTGAGTAGATGAGAAAAAGTATCTTGGCTGTGATCACCGTGATGGCGATCATGGCGGTGATCACGTCACCGGTTGCTGCAATCGTTACAAGACCGATGCTGGTGCAATCGGATGGCGGGTCGATTGAGGACACTCTCAACGACATCTGGGACGCGATAATCGATCTCCAGGACCAGATCAATAACATCCCCCAAGGACCAGAGGGTCCTGCGGGACCGCAAGGACCTCCCGGTCCGCAGGGACCTCCAGGTCCGCAGGGACCAATGGGACCGCAGGGGCCAACAGGCCCCCAGGGACCGAGGGGACTTCCGGGGATAATGGGCCCGGTAGGGCCAAAGGGTGATACCGGGCTTACGGGAGCGACCGGGCCCGTCGGTCCGAAAGGTGACACCGGGGCCGTCGGACCCGCCGGACCCACCGGACCCGTGGGAGCCACCGGAGCGACCGGGCCCGTGGGTCTGAAAGGTGACACCGGGGCCGTCGGACCTGCGGGACCTACCGGACCCGTCGGAGCCACTGGACCCAAGGGGGACACCGGGGCCACCGGGGCCGTCGGACCCACCGGACCCACCGGACCCAAGGGGGACACAGGAGCGACCGGACCCCAAGGAGCCCAGGGCGAGAAGGGTGACACGGGTGATACCGGTGCCACCGGAGCTACCGGACCGGTAGGACC
>JAJRDA010000138.1 GCA_028678665.1 Methanomicrobiales archaeon
GCGGGAATGGGCGATCCAGCGATGGAGATATCTGCCGGAAGAAAGAGATCACTGCAATGCAGCTCGCAAGTTTCCTTTTCGTCGTCCTCCTTTCCGTCGTGGGTCTCTTCCTATTGGGCCGGGGTTTCCTCACCATGGGCCGGGGGGTGCATGACTCCTTCCCCCTCTCCCGCAGGTCCCTCGTCTCCCTGGGGGTCATCTTTGCCCTCCTCCTTCTCTCGGTGGGACTGATGATCTGGGGGCTGGCCTGAAGTCCTCTCTCCGGGGCATCTCTTTTCCGCGGGAACGCATGACCCGGAGGTATTTATCCGGAGAGGGAGAAGGTACTGCATGGCGGGGACGTGTGGAGGTCTCCCCCGATCCCGCAGGAACCCGCGGGAGGCCGGGCAGGTGGGGAAGGCCCCGGGGGTGTGGGCACGGTGAGCCGGAAGAAGCGGGCCACGGACGGGAGGTCCCTGGGAGGGGTGACACGTGAAGGGGACCTGACCCTGATCCGGGATGATTTCCTGGTCACCTCCGCGATCCCTGAAAGGTCCGTGGACCTGATCGTCACCTCGCCGCCCTACAACGTCTCCATCGAGTACGGGGCTGTCAGGGATGACATCTCGTACAGCGAGTACCTGGAGTTCACCCGCCGCTGGCTCGGGAGAGCATGGGCGCTCTCCCGGGACGACGGCCGCCTCTGCCTGAACATCCCGCTGGACAAGAACCTGGGCGGGCAGCAGCCGGTGTACGCGGATATCCTGGGTCTCGCCCGGGAAGCCGGGTGGCGGTACCACAGCACCATCATCTGGAACGAGCAGAATATCTCCCGCAGGACCGCCTGGGGGTCCTGGCGATCCGCCCGGGCCCCCTACGTGATCGCTCCTGTGGAGGTAATCCTCGTCATGTTCAGGGAACGGTGGCGGAAAACGCATCCCGGCGTCTCGGATATCTCAAGGGACGAGTTCATCGCCTGGACGAACGGTGTCTGGACCTTCGGCGGTGAGAAGAGGAAGAAGACGCGGCACCCGGCACCCTTCCCGGTGGAGCTGCCCCGGCGGTGTATCCGGCTCTTCAGCTACGTGGAGGATACTGTCCTGGATCCCTTCCTGGGGAGCGGGACCACGCTCCTCGCCTGCGCCGAGCTGGGACGGAAAGGGATCGGGGTGGAGATCGATCCCGCCTACTGCGCGGTGGCGGAGGAGCGGATCCGGGAAGCGCTGGGGGATCTCCCGCTCCAGGAGGAGTCACCGGTCCGAAAGAAATCTCCGGGGCGCACCCGCTGATCCGGATCCGCCGGAAGTGGAGAGCCTCACGGGGGTGAGTGGGACGCGCCAGGGGGGGACTGCGGTTCCCCCCTCTCGCTGCGTGAGCGTCCCCCCGGTGAGGATTGGCGGGTCTTTTGGTTTTCTCTCTCTGCGTCAATGTTGGACGTATCGACAGGGTGCGGGAGGGGGAGACCCCCTCCCGGTCCCACCCCCGTGAGGATAGCCAGCCGGTCGGTTTTACGTCATTTGGGAATCCTGCGTTGGCAGGAAACCGGCGGGGGGTGCCCACGCGGCGGGGGCGGAGAGCCCCCGAGAGCGTCTCACCAGTAACGGGTGTATGCGGAAAACCGTTCTATCACATTCGAAGAATGCTTCAGCGTGCGGCGCGGCGGGGGCGGTGAGCCTCCGAGAGCGTCCCGGCAGTACGCGGTGTAGCGAGTAATCCGTCCTGCAGTACTCATGGGAACCAGCCGAGAGGATCGCGACAGGGGCGGAGCTCACGGGAGCGTCGTACCCGTATCCATGAATCCCGGGCATCCCCGAAATGAAGGATCCCGGCTTATGAGCGGAGAAAAAAGGTTTGGATTCTTGAAGCCTCAGCTGATCTCCACGAACTTCTTCTTGAAGGCCTTGCAGATCGGGCACTGGGGCGGGGCCTCGCCCAGGAAGATGTTCCCGCATATCGTGCAGACCGAGACCTTCTCGCCGGGGAGATCCCGCTTCCCGTTCACGGCATCCAGCGCCTTCTTGTAGAGGCCGGCGTGGACCTCTTCGGCCATCTTCGCGTAGTTGAAGGCGATCTCGGCCTCGCTCTGCCCGCCCTCGCCCTTCGCCGTGGCGATGAAGCCGGGATACATCTCGGTGTACTCGTAGGTCTCGCCTGCCACCGCCTTCTTCAGGTTGTCTGCGGTCGTGCCGATGGTCCCCATCACCCGGAGCAGCCGGCGGGCATGGATCGCCTCTGCCTCAGATGCTGCCCGGAAGAGCCTGGCGACGGTGGGGAACCCGTCCTCCGCTGCTTTCTCTGCAAAGGTTGCGTACTTGCGGTTCGCCTGCGATTCGCCGGTGAACGCTGCCATCATGTTCTCGCTGGTCTTCATGCCAGTATCTGTGGGATGAGAGGGTCATAAAGGTAAGGGGTGTATCGCAGGGGTGAAGCACCAGGACGTCCCGGTTGCCACGGGATGAGGAGAGGGGAGGGGAGATCCGTCCCGATCTGGGGAATATATTTATTCTCACGGGAAAAAGTCGGATACATGGCTATTATTGGGAAAAAAGGTCTCCTGGGTCTGCTCTTCGTCGTGCTGCTGGTCCAGGGGGTGGCAGCCGGCGGGATCTTTGATTTTTTCTTCGGTACCCCTCAACCGACCCCGACACCGACCCCCCCGGTCTCCGGTGCTGCCCCGCCGGTGACCACGGATCTCTCGGGGCTCATCACCGTTCTCCAGAACATTCTGGCTTCCGTCACCCGGATCGAGCAGGGAATGCCCGCCGTATCCGGGATCATCCAGACCGGGAACATCATGCTGTACGATAACACCGGGCACCTGGAGGCCAATGCCGACCAGGCATCCGCGGTCGTCGCCCTCCCGCCTGGAGAATGCGATGTGGGGGTCTATGCCCAGAATCCCCTGTACGTTACCATGGAGGAGATGAGGGATTATACCGGGTCCAAATACACCCGCAATGAAAAGGTCTGCATCGATTCCCGTCTCTGCCGCCGCACGGTGAATCTGGACGCCTCATTCCCGTTCCTGTACATCTCCTTCCGGGACACCGATCAGACGAAGAGCCTGGTGGACCGGGTCTTCCTTGCGTACCGGTGCCGCGTGACCGGAACCTGATCTTCCCCTCCCCCGGCTCTTTTCCTGTGGATTTCCCTCATGCCGGACCACGTCAGAAAGGGGGGCCACGGGGTGGCTCTGGTTCTTCCCGCCACGTTCGGCGAGGACGATGTACATCCCTCTCCGCTGCTGCCCCGTCCCGCAGGTGAAGAACAGGGAGAGAGAAAGGACCTCTCCGATTTTTCCTTCCCCGGGTCGGGTGCGAGGCCGGGGGAGATCAGCGCAACCCGGCCTGGACCGAAGCCCCGAGCTCCTTTCCCTTCCGGTACGCGGCCTCCAGCAGATCGGGCCGGGTCCGGATGTCCCGGATGGTATCCATGTCCCGGATCAGGAGCTCGCCCCAGTACCGGCAGTCGATAACGTCAAAGAAGGCGGCCACCGTCATCTTCGCCCCATCAAAGACCGTCGGGAGGTTCATCCCGGAGATCCCGATGTAGAGGCCGTTTCTCGCCTTCCGCTTCTCCTTCGGTACCAGAGCCTCGCGTCGCATGTATTTCGCCATGAAGAAGACCTGGCACCGGTCCATCAGGGACTTCAGCTTCCCCGGTATCCCCATCGTCATGACCGGAGAGGCCACGATGAGGCCGTCCAGGTCCCGGATCTTCGGGTAGAGGGGGGTCATCTCGTCCTCCATCTGGCAGGTCTCGTGGTCCCGGCAGAAGAAGATCTCCATGCATGGCTCAAAGTCCAGGAACGGCACCACGATCTTCTCGGTCTCGCACCCGGCGTCCGCAGCTCCCTGGAGGGCACGGTCCAGCAGGATCGCCGTGTTCCCCTCGGGCAGGGGGCTCCCCAGGAGGCCGATTACCTTTCCTCCCATGGGTGATTCCTCTCGCGAGAGAGTTCATGAAAGTAGTGGTCCGGTCTCCGTTCCCCCGTGAAGAAATGGTTAAATAACATCGCAATCAACCAGAGGTCTTGGTGAATCTATGGCATCTGGAAAAGGTGGCAAGATGGCAAAGGCAGGCCAGAAGGGCACGCCAGGGAAGTATGTCTGCATTGACTGCGGATACGAGTTCGAGCTCTCGGCCGTTGAAAAGGACCTGAAGAAGTGCCCGATGTGCGCCTGCGAGGAGTACAACTGCTTCCCTTCGACGGCCATCCGGCCGGACATCAAGACTCCTGAAGACGTGCGGAATCCGCCCAAGAAGCGGGACTATATCAAGAAGTAATCCCCTCCCCTCCCTCATTTTTCCCCTTCAACAGTCCCGCATCCCAGGAGATGAGTGTCGATGGTCAATGTCTCGAAGGTCGGGCAGGTCTACGAGTGCGAGATCTGCGGCAACGTGGTTGAGGTGAAGGTCGTTGGCGGCGGCGAGCTGGTCTGCTGCGGCGAACCCATGAAACTGAAGGTGTGAGCATATGGCAGCAAAGAAACCGGCAGGCCGGAAGAAGGCCAGTACAGCCCGGGGCAGGGCCCCCGCTGCAACGAAGGGCATGAAGGAACTGGAGAAGAAGATCGGCAAGGTCCCGGTCTTTTTCAAGGAGATGATGAAGACCGC
>JAJRDA010000139.1 GCA_028678665.1 Methanomicrobiales archaeon
TGCCCAGGTATCTGTTGCAATACCGGTACGGGAGGACGTGAAGATACGGGCTGGACCTCATGACAATCCATTGTGGACCTGGAAGAAACAGAAGGGCTCTCCCCATGTGCACGGCGTTCCGGTTTCCGTTGGTCTCCCATCCTAAACATAGGAGACCGGGGGATACACTCAATATCGCAGGTGTGGAACCTTTTTCCAGCATGGGCGACCTCCCCGCGATCCCGCCAACGGATTTTGAAAGGGGTGCCGAGCGATCTCCGGTCATCCTCCGGTACATCGGCGGTTCCATGCTGCCCACCTTCCGGGAGGGGGACGAGCTGCTGGTGATCCCTCTCGGAGAAGCCTTTCCCCGAAGAGGCGATGTGATCGCTTTCATCCTCCCGGGAGAGGACCGGACGATTGTTCACCGGGTGGAATCTGCGGGCGAGGGCAGCATCCGCACCCGCGGGGACGCATCCGGCTCGCCGGATCCCTGGGTTCTCCATCCGGAGAATCTCCGGGGCCGGGTGGAGTTTTTCCGTAGCGACCGGGGCTGGCGCCGGGCAAGGACCGGGAGGGCAGGAAGGGTAGTGGCTGGAACCGTTGCCATAAGACGGGGGATCCGGGCCCTCGCCACCCCTGCCCTCGATCCGGTGTACCGGGCACTCGGGTCATCGCGACTCCTGAAACGGTTGGGCCAGGCCTTCCCCACGCAGCTCATCTGCTACCAGCGGTCCCCGGGCCCCGAGTACCAGCTCCGGCTCTTCGGTTTCACCATCGGCCGCTGCCTGCCGGGGAGGAAGCGGTGGCGGATCCGCACCCCGTTCCGGCTGGTGGTGGATGAACAAAGCCTGCCGACCTCATCCGGACAGATGAAATCCATGGAGACTGCGGAATGACCCTGTCGGATTTTGACCTGTCAGAAATCCTCGGAAGGCTCCGGGCCCTCCACGCCGAGCTGAAACTTGCAGGAGACCTGCAGCAGGAACTGTACTCCACCGAGAATGGCATCATCCCGCTTCTCGTCTCCCTGCTCCGGGAGGATGGGGGAGAGATAACGGAGGTCCCACCTGAGGACTGGGCACACCTGATGCGTCTTCTCGCACCCCACGGGATCCTCCCCCTCCTCCACCGACAGGTTGCCTGCTCGCACCCTGCAATCCCGATGTGGGCGGAGGAGCACCTCCGGGCTGCCTACCTCTCGAGCCGGGTGCACATCTTCCGGCAGGAGAAGGAGCTCAGCGATCTCCTGGGGGCCCTGGTCGGCGCGGGCGTGGAGCCCCTCGTCCTGAAGGGGCCGGCCCTGGGGCGGAGCCTGTACCCGGATCCGGTATTCCGCCCCAGCGGGGACATCGATCTCCTGGTGCGCCGGGAGCAGGTCCCTGCCGCTCGGAAAGCCCTCCTCTCCCTCGGGTTCGTTCTCCCTCTGGACAATTACGCCGTCTCTCCATCCTTCTATGACCAGGAGACCTATCTCCCAGCCGCGGGATCCCCGTTCACGGTCCCTCTCGAGATGCACTGGGAGATCCAGCGGTTTGGCCGGAGGCACCGGAAGGCAACGCTTCAGGATCTCTTTGACAAGGCGGTCCTCATCTCTGCCCCGGGTCTCGCCTTCCGGACGCTGTCCCCGGTCCATGCCCTGGTGTACGCGGGCAGCCACATGGCCCTGCACCATGCTGACGAGGTCCGCCTGATCTGGGTGAAGGATGTCGCCCTCCTGGCGGGATCCCTGGATGCAAAGCAGTGGCAGGACCTTCCGGGAGAGTGCATGCGCTGGCAGGCCAGGATACCGGTGGAGAAGGCCCTCACGATGTCCTCGCTCTGGTTCGGTGTGCCGGGGGACCTGTCGTTCCTTGCGGACTGGCCGGAGCCATCAACTACAGAGCTCGCAACCTATCACGGTGTCCTTCATGACCTGCACCGTGTCCGCACCTTCCTGGCCCTGCGGTGGCCGAACGATGCTCCCATTGCTGAGAAGGCCCGGCTCCTCCGGCGGCTCGCGGTGGACCCGATGGGGACGGGATCGGCCGACATGGCATCCGATGGACAGTTCGCTTCCCGGGTCCGCCGCTGGGCAGGATTTCTTGGCCGGATCTAGCTGGCGATCACCTTGTATGCCATTTGCATCCCTTTAAAGGATTTGTTCTCGGTTTGTGAGATGTAATAATGTTCATCGTAGTAGTCTCGGCCTGGCATAGGGTTATCATTATTAAAAACTTATCCGTTGTCTAAGAATGCCGGCGCTAGGTGTCTATGTCCCTCCTGTCATTGTGAGGTTTGGTGGAAATGCGCCGCAGCTGGTACATGGTGACTGGAACTGCCAGACTGGACCCGGGACATCAAAGACTTCCTGCGGCAACGGGTATACCGCATCACAGGTTTGTGGCAGCGGCTGCAATAATGTGTATCTGTCTTCACCCTACGGCTGTGTAGCCACAGGGTTAGATGCAACCAGCCAATGCAACGCGGGCACCAATGTCGGGAAGTCGTTTAATTGTTCTCAGGCAGTATGCTGCAGTGGTACAAATGTGAAATCAACATTTGGTGGCCTATTCTGCTCAACGGGGACCAACGGTCATATATTTGCCAACTGTATCACTGGCCCATCAAACACCGATTATGGCGGCTGCAGCACCGGTAGCAATCCCTGCGGGATAACCGACTGCTGGAGCAGCCTCTGTAGTGGTAGTTAATCGGAGTTTTAAAGTGGGTGAGCCTGAATCTGCTCTCCAGAATTCCCCGAAAGAATCCCCCTCTCCACCAGTTCCCCGTACATCCCCTCCACCGCGATCCTCCCTTTCTCCAGCAGGATCACCCGGTCCGCATCGGCCAGCACATGCGGGTGGTGCGATACCACGAGAGTGGTCTTTCCCTTCCTCAGGTCCCGAAGGGGTGCCCGGACTGTCCGCTCCGTTTCCGCATCCAGGGCTGACGTGAACTCGTCCAGGATCAGGATCGGTGCGTCCCAGAGGAAAGCCCGGGCGATGGAGATCCGCTGCTACTACCCCACAGAAAGCGTCGCACCCCGCTTCCGGATCCCCCCCGCTAGGGAGAGTGTTGTTTCATAAGCGTAATCCCATAGATATTTCAGTTTCTCGACCATACCTTTCAGAGAATGGCCGTCCCGTATTGGTATGAACCCCCCATACTGGTAATTTTTAGTGATTCCGGCCAGGTTCCAATCGGTGTCGGGTTCACCTGCAGCGACGGGCCCCAGGCCATGACCTCTACCTGCAGTTCTGGCTGGACGGCTTCTGGAAAATGTAATTCCGGGTGCACCGCCCAAGGATGCCCCCCTTCCCAAGGGTGCCAGACCGGCTATAGTGCCCCCTGTGGCTGCAGTTCCGGCACCGATACAACGGCACAGACCGTGGAATTTTGTGGCCTTACGCTCTGCTGCACCGGATTTACCGGCTCAAACTGGCCCACCTGCGGTACCGGGGGCTCGGCCTACCTCTCGAATGGGGCATGCGTACTCGGCACCGATCCCTGCGGTAGAGACTGCCTGACATACGATCTCTGCAACCCACCCAGCTGATGACGGACCGTTCCCGCCATTCCTGTTCTCAGTAAACAGGGCCAGGGTTGGTGATTCCGGTTGTCAGGGACAGGAACTCACCCTGCATCCTTTGCGGCAAACCCTGTGATCAGCCCCTGCCCTTCCAGTTCCCCGTAGGTTCCCTCCGCCGTGATCCGCCCCTTCTCAAGAAGGATGACCCGGTCGGCGTCGGCCAGCACCTGCGGGTGGTGTGATACCACAAGGGTGGTCTTTCCCTTCCTGAGATCGCGGAGGGAAGCCCGGACGGTCCGCTCGGTCTCGGCATCCAGGGCTGACGTGAGCTCGTTCAGGGTCAGGATCGGTGCGTCCCTGAGGAATGCCCGTTCGATGGAGATCCGCTGCCGCTGGTCCACCGAGAGGGTTGCACTACGATGTAAGATGACTATCACTGGGTAAGGGTTGGTCCGTTTTTGTAAATCACATAGTTATTTTAGTTTTCCAGTCATACACTTCAGCGAATGCCCGTTCCGCACCGGTACGAACCCCCCATCTTGGTACTTTTTGGAGATCCCGGGCATGTTCCCATTTGTGTCGGCACCTTTACATGCAGTGAGGGGACCGAGGGTGGGTTTACCAGCTGCAGTGCCGGCTGGGCGGCTGTGAATTCCTGCGGCTCCGGGTGCACTGCTGATAAATCCTCTTGCGTCACGGGTAACACCAACAAAGGATGTGTGAACGGCTACAGTGCGACAGGCACTGGCCTTGCATGCAACTCCGGCACTTCAGGGCCGTTTGGGGGCGGATGTGGCCTCACGGTCTGCTGCAGCGGAGGCGGTGGGTCGTCGACATGGACCTCGTGTATAGGTGGCGAAGGGCACATCGGGGCGTGCATCACCGGAGAGGGTGCCTGCGGCGAAGTCTGTCTCACCTATGATTTCTGCAACCCCCCCAGCTGAGAGGCAGGGATTCTCTTGTTCCTTAAATCTCCCAGTGGAGAGCCCCGCCCCTCAATCTCCCCTCTCCGGGGATGGCCCCGGGATCATACCTTTCCCTGCCA
>JAJRDA010000140.1 GCA_028678665.1 Methanomicrobiales archaeon
GTCCCACCCGACCCACCCATCCTGGGGCCCGTCCTCATCCCCATGTGATATATCCGAGTCTCCGGTAGCCATGGGCATGAGAGCGGAGGGTGAAGAACGATCCGCCTCTCACCTCTTCTGCGGCAGCACCCTCCGCATCAGCACCAGGTCAAAGGGTTCCCCGAACTTCATCCCCGCGTCCGGGACACGGCCGCATTCGCGGAAGCCCTGTTTCCCATGGAAGGCGATGCTCCCCTTGTTCCGGGACGAGATCTGAGCCACAAGCGTGAGGATCCCCAGCCGGTTGGCGTCATCTATCATGACCTCCATCATCCGCGTGCCCAGCCCCTGCCGCACGTGCGAAGGCAGGATGAAGAAGGTGACGGCTGCAGTCCCGGAGAATGCAGGGAACGGCATGAAGGGCCTGAGGATCGCAAACCCCACCACCTTCCCCCGCTCCTCTGCCACGTAGCAGGCATGGGCCCCGTGGCGCATGAATTCAAAGAAGCCGGGTTCGACCGGCTGGTCCGGGAACGCCGCGTGGCTCTCCTTCACGTAGTGGTTGAAGATGGAGATCACCTGATCCCGGTCCCCGTCCTTCACGGGCCTGATCCGGACTGCGGCCATGACAGCATCCTTCCCCCGTTCGATCGTATGCTGCCCACCGCCATACAGGTTGCGATGGTGGCGGAGATGAAGAGCGGAAACAGGCGGATGAAATCGTGAACCGTGGAAGGGATATCCTCATGGGGGTGGGGGGGGCTCTGCCCACTCCCATTCCCCGGAGGGGAAAGCCCCCACCTGGCATGGATTCTCATGCTGCCAGATCCGGTAACCGTTCCTTAGGAGGGAATCATCTCTCCCCGTCCCTTCACATCTCCCCGAGTTCCTGCGAACCACAGTCCGGACACCGGGGATTGCGCCCCATGCTCCGGAAGGTGCGGTCGCAGGCGCGGCACCGGTACTTCTTCCACGGAACCTCCTCCAGTTCCAGAAAGATTGGCCCTCCTCCCCCGCACATCCGTTTCCACCTCCCGATCCGACCATCCCGTTCTACGGGGAAAAACCTTGCGATGGCCGGAAGGGATTCCGCCCCACCACCCGTTCCCGGCCCCGCCCTCTTCACCTCATCCAGATTATCAGTTGTGGGATTCGGCCGGAGATTGGCCCCCTGACTCCATCTGTTCCCTGATCTCATCGGCAACCCCCTCGGACGCCTGGTCCAGCGGTTCCAGCCGGATCCGGGAGGGGTCCGCGACCCCCACCCCCAGTTCCTCGGCCCGTGCAATCTGTTCCAGGTCCTCGATACGGCCCTGCATCACGTCAGGTGTGGATCCAAAACTCCGGAGCAGCGCCACGCCTGCGCAGTCGATGGCCACCCGGTCGGTCCCTGCCAGGATCACGCCTGGAGTGACCAGCCGGCCCCGGTCCGGTCCTCCCGATGCAAACCCCTCGGTGGCATCCAGGACCACCAGGGTCACCGGGTAGAACCCGTTGATCTCTGCGATCATCTTCCGCTGGTGCGGCGAGGTGTGGAGTTCCTGCATGTAGTCATGGGGATCGCCGGGGACCTTGCGGGCCACCAGGCCGACGGAGTTCTTCAGTGAGAGGGTGAAATGCCCCCCGTACCGGTGGGTCTTGCAGCAGCAGGTCTGGACCACGCATCCTGCCGTCGTAAACTCCCGGGAGATCCAGAAACCCTGTTCCCAGTGGAGGCCAGGCTCCTCCACCTTTGTCCACCCGTCGCGCCCGATCTCGTCCAGCGCCACGGTCCTGAAACCAAGATCGGCGGCCAGCCGGAGAACTCCCCTTTCTCCAAGCACCTGCCGTGTGGACCCCATCCCGCTCCGCTCGGCAAGGGTCACGGCCGTGGCCCCCGCAGCCTTTGCCGCCCTGACGAGGGCAGCCAGGGTATCCGGGTGCGTGGACGCGGGGAACGGGTCTGCGCTGTTGTAGTTCGCCTTCACGGCCACGGATACACCCGTGAGCCTGGAGAGGTCCACGGCAGAGAAGAGCCGGCCCAGGGCTTCGGCACGGTCGCGGGCAGCAGAAAGAAAGAGCGTGGTGGTCCCGGCCATATGAGAGGCGGGTGGTGCCCTGCAGCACATATACCTTCCTTCCTCCCGCAGTTCGCACCCGGTCTACCGGAGCAACTTCCGGGGTACAGGATGATACGAAACGGATTGAACCTCATCGGAGGTGGGCGCCGGGAGGGGCAACGACACCATCCCTTCACCCCTCCACCGGAGGGATACAAGGCCATCGTTTCACGGGCCCAGGGGGCCGCGTGCGGTCTGGCAGATCACCGTCCGGAGCCCCATCCCTCTGAGAAGCCCCTGGATCTCCCTCATTTCTCTGGCTGGAGGCCTCGTGAGGTCCTTCCTGCGGAATGCGGGCCGGTAGTCCAGCACCGTGACCTGGATGGCGGGATCAATCCGGGAGAGGGCATCCCCCATGAGCGCAAGCTCCTCCCGGGAGACCAGCAGGGGGTGGTACGGGATCCCCACCCCGAAAAAGACCCGTTCCGAATACCGGTCCGCCAGGTACCGGACCGCTTCCCAGGAGGTGCGGAGGTACCGCTCTGCGAGGCCGGCATCGTGGATGCCGGTGATCGCCATGAAGGTCTCTGTCCGGAATCCCTTCAGGTCGGGACCGATATCCGTCATGCCGGCGGCAACGAGATCGTCCAGGTAATCGGGAGTGAGGATGGTGGCATTGGTATCCACGTGGAGACGGGCGGCGGGATCCGGGTTGAGCCGGCCCAGCTCCCGGAGGTACCGGGTGAGCCAGGGCCGGTTCAGGGTGCATTCGCCACCGGAGATGGCCATGCGGCTGACCCCCAGCCGTCGCCGCTCCACGGTCATCCTCACCGCCGCCTCACGGGGTGTGAGGGGAGGTTCGGTGCCGCGGTATGTCACCGTCCAGTTCTGGCACTGCGGACAGCGGAGGTTGCATCCACAGGCAAAGACCGCTGCTTCGATCAGCGGGCGGGTTCCCTGCAGCTGCCACGGGGTCCCGGCACCGCCGGCCCCGTGGCCGGTCCAGCCGGTGACGGCACGCAGCGGGAGAGACCCTTTCGGGATATCTGTCCAGATCTCCATACCCTCCCGCACCGGTGTCACGCAGGACCGCTGGAGAATCCCGTCGACCACCACCGCACAGGCCCCGCAGCCCCCGCTCCCGCAGGGGGCGAAGTGATCCCCGTCTCCCGGGAACCTGCCGAAGGTGTGCCCCAGGGACTCCAGCGCCTGCTGCACCGTGACGCCGGCTGGCACCTCCACCGGCCCCCCATCGACAGTGAGGGTGACCGTGCCCTGCCGATCCACCGCTTCCATCCGGATCGCCTCCTCCGGGCAGGCGGAGGCACATGCCCCGCAGCCGGTGCAGTCCTCGATCCTCCGGGACTCTAACCGTGCGCAGGGAACCAGGGTCTCGCAGATCTCACAGTGCACGCACCGGTCCAGGTCCCTCACTGCCCTGAGACCGGTTCGCCTGCCATGTGGGGGGGATCCAGGAGACGTGGCGGCCAAGAGTGTGCTCCGGAGAAGTCGGGAACAGGGATCCCGGCACCTGCATCAGGTTCCGTGAAGGGTGTCTCCCCCGCCCGGTTCCGGGCGGGGCGAGTCCCCTGCATCCTCCCTGAGGAATGTTTCCCGGAACGCATGGATCTCGTGTTCAAACCGCTCCAGCCGCGAAAGCACGGTGTACTCCCTGAGGGGATGGGAGGCATACTGCTCCTTCACCGACAGTTCCTTCCGGAGCACCTGGATGTTTTTTATGAACCGGTCCAGGATCCGCTGGTGATGGGGCTCCAGCGGCTTGCCGTAATTCGGGGCATCGATCCCGTATTTTTCCCGCATCTCCCCGAACTCCTTCTCCATCTGGTCGCAGTACCGCTCGACCCGGGGGAGGGGAATTCCGGAGTAGTATTCCAGCTCACGGATCATCGCTCTCTGGAACAGGATACCGCCACCAGCTATAAGAAGATACCCCGTATGTTCCGGCCTGCAGTCACCCCCCGACCAGCATCCTCACGTTCTCCCGGTGCAATGGGATGCTGAGCATGTCCCGGTGGCTCTCCCGTCTGAAATGGCGGTTCCACTCTCCCCCGCGCCCGCTCCTCCCCCTCGACGATCCCCGGCTCCGGGAGACCGCGGCCCCCCTCCCCGGTGACATCCTCACCCGTGCAGGCTCCGCGATCGAGTGCCTGGAAGATGCCCTCCACTGGTTCCAGGCCTGCAAGGGTGCCGCCCACGGTATTGCTGCACCGCAGATAGGAATTCCGTTCCGCATTCTCCTCGTCGAACGGAACGGGGGAGAGAGGGCTCTCCTGAACCCGGCCATCACATCGGAAAGCCCGGACTCCCGCCCTGTGTGGGAGCGGTGCATGTCCTTCCCCCACCTGGCCGTCTGTGTCAGGCGGCCGGTGAGCCTGTCCGTCCGGTTCATGACCCGGGAAGGAACTCCTGATATCTGGGAGGATGTGGATCCGGATCTGGCCTCCCTGGTCCGGCACGAAGTGGATCA
>JAJRDA010000141.1 GCA_028678665.1 Methanomicrobiales archaeon
AAGGGGATCTCCTGTTACCAGTGCTGTGCCTACCAGTTCTCCACGGTTGCGGACAAGGATACCGACTTCGATGCCAAGCTGGACTTCACGGCGGGAAAGCACTTCTCTATGGGTTCCTGGCAGGTGGTATCGGTGAACTGCCCCCGGGCAGCGTACCGGGCCGACCATGACGACAGCCGCCTCTTTGGAGAGCTCAAAAAGCTGATGGACATCGCCGTTGAGGTCTTCCAGATCAAGCGCCGGTGGATGGACCTGATCCGGGCCAACAACCGGATGCCGTTTGCGATGCAGCGCCCCAAGGACCCGATCACCGGGGAGCGGGGGGCCGTTGCCGTGGACCTGGAGGGGCTCGTGTACACCATCGGCATCGTGGGGGTGAACGAGATGGTCCAGCACCATGTCGGTGCCCAGCTCCACGAGTCAAAGGATGCGTTCCGGCTTGCCATCCGCGCCATGACCGAGATGGAGCTCTACGCCAGGGAACTCTCTGCAAAGCACGGGATGACCATTGCCCTTGCCCGGACCCCGGCCGAGACCACCGGGCAGCGGTTCGCGGTGGCCGACCTGCTGGACAAGGAGTTCCGGGAGCATGTCAGCCGGGTGGTGAAGGGAGACCTGGAGCGGGCGCTGCAGGAGTGCGGCAGGACCCGGGATCTTCCGGTCTACTACACGAACGGCACCCACGTGGCGCCGTCGGCCAACATCCCCCTCACGAAAAGGATCGAGGTGGAGCACGTCTTCTTCCCCATCGTGGACGGGGGTAACATCTTCCATATCTGGATGGGGGAGGCCCGGCCGGATCCCCGCGGTCTCATGGACATGGCCATGAACCTCTGCCGGAACACCCAGGTCGGCTATTTTGCCTTCACCCGGGACCTCACGGTCTGCCTGAAGCAGTTCCGGGATTACCAGCCCACCTCTGATACGATCCAGGGCTGGATGGGAGCCGCCGAGGGGCGAACCGCTGCGTGACGCTCCTTGCCGCTGACATCGGCAGGGGGACGCAGGACATCCTGGTCTACGATCCCCGGATCCCTGTTGAGAACTGCGTGAAGCTGGTGCTTCCGGCCCCCTCAGTGGTGTTCGGGATGAGGATCCGGAAGGCCCGGGAGGAAGGGAGGTCCGTCCACCTCACCGGAACGACGATGGGCGGCGGGGAGAATGTCCGGGCAGTTTCGGAGCACATCAGGGCCGGGCTCGCGGTCTCCGCCACGCGTGAAGCCGCGAAGACGATCCACGACAGCCTGGACCGGGTGAAGGGGTACGGGATCATCATCAGTGAAGAACCCACTGGCACGGGTGCCGTCACCATCCGGCTCTCGGACTGGATGGGGGAGGAGATCCGGCAGGCCCTCGAGCTCTTCGGCGTCCCGATGCCCGAGCACGTTGCCTGCGCCGTCCAGGACCATGGATTCTCCCCCGACGTCTCCAACCGGATCCACCGGTTCCAGGTCCTCCGGAGTATGCTGGAGGAAGGCGGATGGCGGATCGATGCCCTGGCCCCCGATCCCCCCCTTCCCACCATGACCCGGATGCTGGCCCTCCGGGCGCAGGTGCCAGGGGCGCTCGTCATCGACACCGGCCCTGCCGCCGTGATGGGAGCCCTCTGCGACCCGGTGGTGCGCCGGATGGCCGGGGAGGGGATCACGCTTGTGAATGCCGGAAACGCCCACACCCTGGCCTTCACCCTGCAGGGCGAGGAGGTCTCTGGCTTCTTCGAGCACCACACCTCGTCCCTGGACCAGGAGCACCTGGAAGCCCTTCTCGGGAAGCTCCGGGGGGGCACCCTCACGAATGACGAGGTCTTCCGGGAGGGGGGCCACGGAGCGGCGGTGCACCGCCCCCTCGACACACCCCACGTCGCCATCACCGGCCCCAACCGTTCGCGGCTCCTCCCCGACGCGTACCACGCGGCACCCTTCGGAGACATGATGCTCACCGGGTGCTTCGGGCTGGTACGGGCGTGGCGGAGGAGAAGGGGGGAGGCCCCCCCATGAATGGGAAGGCAGGGATTCTGTGCCTGGTGCTCCTGCTCATCGCCGCGGGATGCACCGGCTATCGTGGGGAGGGGTTCCAGTGGCGGAACAGTACCATGATGGTCACCCCCACAGCCACGGGTGAGGAGACGTTCGTCGTAAATGCCACGGTTGACGAGACATCTGTCGGAAGCGGATGTACCGGAGGATTATCGTACTGCCAGGGGTACTGTGTGGACACGCTGTCGGATACCGGCAACTGCGGGTGGTGCGGGAATCTCTGTGACGACAACGAGAACTGCGTGTCCGGCCGGTGCAGGGCAAAGGGCGAACCCTGCCCCTTAGGCCTGACCCGCTGCCAGAGGTACTGCGTGGACCTCACCAAGGACCGCTGGAACTGCGGGGCCTGCGGGAACGACTGCGGCGAAGGCAGTTCCTGCATGAACCGCCAGTGCGTGGAGGAATTCTGCAAGGAGGGGCTGACCCGCTGCGAGGGTTACTGCGTGAACCTGGACTGGGATCCCAGAAATTGCGGGTGGTGCGGGAAACCCTGTGCCGACAACGAGGATTGTGTGTCCGGCCGGTGCATGGAAATGGCCGACCCCTGCCGAGCCTATGGCCAGACCCGCTGCGAGGGGTCCTGCGTGGACCTGGAATCCGATCCGTACAACTGCGGGTGGTGCGGAAGTCTCTGTGACTACGACGAGGACTGCGTGGAGGGCAGGTGCACCCGGGTGGAGGAAGTCTGCCCATCCGGAGAGACCCGCTGTTACGGAATCTGCATCGATACCCTCACCGATCCGGGAAACTGCGGGGACTGCGATACCTCCTGCGGGGCCGACGAGACCTGTGAGAGGGGCATATGCACCGCGGCGTAGCGCTGCCACGGGCGGTCTGACCGGCTGCCAGGGTATCTGCCGGGATCTCCTGTCCGAGTATCCAATGGCAGACGGTGCGGGGGAGCATGTGCCGCACCTGCCCATCTCCAGAATTTCCGGTGCTGTGCCGGAACCCGCATCGAGATCATGCGAAATCCGGCCCACTGCGGCGGGTGCACCGGCCCCTGTCGTCACCCCATGCGGCTGTCACCGGCCCCAACCGTTCACAGATTCATCCCGCCGCCTGCCAGGCGGCGCCCTTCTGCGATATGATGCTCACCGGCTGGTTCAGGCCTGTACGGGAGTAGCGGAGGAGAAGGGGGGGGAGTTCGGGTAGCGGATCTCCTTTCCGGTGGTCTCCCGACGGGAGCAATCCCCTCCTGTGATGAGGCAATACCTTAATTCCCCTGCCTGTCCCTTAGCTTCTCAGAAACTCTATGGCAAAGACAAAATCCAAGACAGGGGAGGCCACCGGGGCCTCGAAGAAACCTGAGAGCGGGGGAACCCGGCTTCCCATTGATCCGATCATCCTCATCGTGATCGCAGCGATCGCGATACTCGCAGTCGTTGTGATTTTCATGACTGCATCTTCTCCCCCGCCTGTGACGGGGGTTTCATCCGAGGAGTGCGGTAACCGGACCCTCGCCTATGTGAATCAGCTCCTGGCCAGCCAGGGGACGGTTGCCACGCTGGTATCAGTGGATGATAAGAACGGGATGTACCAGGTGAACGTCTCCCCCCAGGGCGGGCAGATCCCGCTGTACGTCACCAGGGACTGCACGCTGCTTTTCTCCCAGGTGGGGTGGGAGATGGGCGCTCCGCAGTCAGGGTCAACAGCCACCTCCTGTGGCGACCGGACGGTCTCCTTCGTGAATGATTACCTGGTGGGGGAAGGAACGGCTGCCACGCTGGCGAACGTCAAGGAACAGCACGGGATGTTCCAGGTAAACGTATCCTACCAGGGAGAGGAATTCCCGCTGTACGCCACCCTTGACTGCTCATTGCTCTTCAACATCATGAACGATGGCCTTGATATGACGGCTCCCCTGCCCACGCCGACCCCGACACCGGAACCGGTGAAGACGGATCGCCCGACCGTGGACCTCTACGTCATGTCCTTCTGCCCGTACGGGACGCAGGCCGAGGCCACCATGAAACCGGTGGTGGACCTGCTGGGGAAGAAGGCCGACATCCACCTCCGCTACATCACCTCCGTGACCGGTACCAACGTGACATCGGTGCGGTCCCTCCACGGAGCCGTGGAAGTGGAGGAGGACCTGCGCCAGGTCTGCATCCAGAAGCATGCACCGCAGAACCTCTGGGCGTATCTCACCAGGTTCAATGCAGAATGCTACCCTCTCACGCAGAATACCACCGACATGCTGAAATGCTCGCAGAACATCACCGCATCCCAGGGCATTGATGGGGTGAAGATCCAGACCTGT
>JAJRDA010000142.1 GCA_028678665.1 Methanomicrobiales archaeon
GAAAGGCTCGAAAGGGGCTCCCCTCTATTCTCTCCGGATCGGTGAATACCGGGCAATCCTCTCCATCGAGGAAGACCGGCTCATTGTATTCGTTCTTGTAATCGGACACAGAAGCACCATTTACCGGAAATTTTGAATTGGTTGTGTTGGTACTTCTTCGCAATCATTCACGATTCACATCGCCTGGATTCAATGAACCACCCTATCCTCACGTGGGGGGGGACCGGGAGGGGGCTCTGCCCCCTCCCGTCACCCTCCCCCGATGAGAATATTCGCTCCAGTCCCTTTACCCCTAAGAGACGGGTATGGAAGGATGGATGAGCAGTGAGGGATTACGGGGAACGATCCTATTCCTTCACCCCGGTCGCCTTGAAGAACGTGTAGCAGAACGTCCCTCCCGGGCCGGCGGTCCGATAGAGGTCCCGGATCCCCCGCTGCCAGGAAGTGGGATCCATCAGATCCAGTTCCCGTACCTTCTCCGCAACTCCCTCGACCATGGCAGTGAAGGTATTTTTCGTGAACCCCTCCACGAGGTCCGGGCGGTTCCCGTCCGCATAGACGAACCGCGGCGAGACCTGGACCGATGAGAATCCCGCATCGTGCATCAGGGGGAAGAGCTCCCGTCCGATGAGGGCGTTTCCCCCCATTTTTCGCTGGATCTCCACCAGGCACCCGATCGCCTTCCGAGCCTCCTCGCTGTCAGGGTGGAAGAACGCCGAACCGTGGTCACCCTCGATGACAGTCATGGTGCCCCTTGGTTTCAGCACGTTCTCGAGGCACCGGAGCGCTTTCACGGGATCCGGCAGGTGCTCCAGGAGGAAGCAGACAAAGACGTGGTCGAAGCTCTCCCTGCCGAAGGGAAGGTCAAAGATATCCGCCTGCCGGAAGGTGACGTTGGCCAGGCCTTCCTGTGCGATGGATTCCCTGGCCTTTTGGACGGCATCCGCGGAGGTGTCCACAGAAGTAAAGATCGCCTCCGGGCTCCGACGGGCAAGGATTTGTGTCTGTGCGCCGACACCGCATCCCGCCTCCAGCACCTGACTCCCCAAAGGATAGGAGGTATCGTGGTGGAGAAGGTCCGCGAGGGCCGATGCCTGGTCCCCCAGCCTCTCCATTTCCCGGTCAGAATGGCCGTGGACATAGCCTCCCCGTTTCTGACGGCGTGGACTCACCGGTTCACCTCCCGATCATCCGCTCCAGCACCTTCCGGACCCGGGTGATCTCCTCGCCGGTGATCCGGTCGATCCGGTCATGGACCAGGTCATGAAAATCATCGGCCACCCGGATCAGTTCCTCCAGGTCCTCCAGGGTGAGGGACCGGTCCACGTAGTACTGGGTATCCACCCGCATCCGCTTCGCTTCGTCCAGGGCGGAGATGTCCATCCCGAAGAGTTCCTCCAGGAGCATGATGCCGCCGGCATGGTTCTCGCACCGGATCCCGGCCCGGAAGAGGAGGGCGGTCATTGCATGGTACATGCTGTAGTAGGCCATCGATACCGCCTCCTCGAAGTGTTCGGCCTCCCGCAGGATCCGTGCCGAATCCAGGAAGCTGTCGGACTTGGCCAGGTAGGATCCCGCGATCTCCTGGCTGGGGGCCACGAGCATCAGCCTGTGCTCATGCTGCAGCTTCCGAAAAAAATCCCGTCGCGTCATAGTACCGCTCCACACCCTTCACGATCACATGGCCCTTCATCATCTCCCGGACCAGAGGGGAGGCCGGGTCCAGGTCCCCGATCTTCACCGAGAGACGGGGATATTTCTTTTCCAGCTCCCTCTTGAAGGCTTTCTCCTTTGTCTCCAGGAACACATCGATATCACTCCGTTCGGTGGCCGTTCCCTTCGCGTGGCTTCCGAAGATGAGCACCAGGGGGAACCCGGAATGGGAAAGGAGGGTTTTCACCGGCCCCCGCAGGTACGGGTATCGCTTCAGGATCCGGGTGAGGCGGCAGTATTCCGCCATCATCACCCGGTTCCTGCCCTCAAGGGTCTTCTTTACAAAGTAGACCGTGTTCTTCCCTTCGGTCCGTTTATCGACGGCATTCTCCTTCACGAGAGCCTGCAGCCGGCGCTGTACCGTCATGTGGTTGGTCCCCAGGCGGGAGGCAAGGCCCCGCACATGGAGTTCCTCCTGGACCAGGAGGAGGAGGATCTCACTGGATATATTCTGTTCCACATGGAACATTACTGTGCCAATAGGGGATAAATGCTGCGGTTACCGGTTCTCCCGCGAAAGATGGCATGGGGGATCGTATCCGTTGGAGCTCTCCCCTCAACACCAGCCCCGGGCTCGAAGAGATCCCTCCCCCCCAAGTAGAAATGATTAAATAGCATGGAAAGCTACTTCCTTCCGTCCATGCCCGGGAACCGGACACCTCAAAGAGACCGGCTGCAGTGAACCAGGGACATCTTGCGGGGAAGTCCTGGCAGGTGGCACCTGTTTCACGAGACCTGTGCGGGCTTCCCTGGATCATGGGACAAGGGGAGAGCGAACATGTTGGGAATGGAAGACAAACCAATGAGGTTCCGCATGGAAGACGGGAAGATGCGGTGGATCCTCATGCCCCGCGGGATCGCCCTCGCGGAACGCTCTGTCCAGGACTCGTACCTGGAGAGTATGGGTGGCGACCCCCGTACCGCCATCGGGGACTCCTGCTACTACATCACGGTCCTGGACAATGCCGCGCACCTCTGCCGCCAGCCACGGGAGAGGAGCAGACGGGGGGACCTGGAAGTGATGGACCACGAAAATCACGGAATCAGCACCGATGACCTGGAAGATGCGGTCCGGAAGGCGGCCGGAGACCACCTGGTGGAAGGCCACTACTCAATTTCGGTCCACATCGAGAAGAAGCTCCGGTCACTGCTGGAGCCGTGAGACCGGGCGGGAGAGAGGTTCCTGCCGGTCATCTTTTTTTCCGCCAGTCTGTAGTGATGATTCGCAGGGTTGATCCCCACCACAACGCTCCTGGGTATCCAAACCCTTAAAGCCCTCTCTGCGGATATCCGGAACTGGATGACCCGACTGCCGCTCCTCCTCCTGCTCCTTGCCTGCATCCTCTTCGGCTTCTTCTCCGGCTGCAGTGCACCCCTCCGGGAGCCCAATGTCACGGTACAGGATATCACGCTGGAATCGGTCTCGCTCCGGTCCCTGGAACTGGGGACCGAGCTCCTCTTCGAGAACCCGAACCCGGTGGGGATCACCCTTACCAACGTCACGTTTGACGTGTACTACGAGACCGCGACCGGCCGGGAGTACCTTGGCCATGGCGGACGGGAGAACCTGACCCTGCCAAAGAACCAGCCGACTGTCTACAAGGTACCGGTCGAGATCGACAACCTCCAGGCGCTGAAAGCTCTCGCCGTGCTGGTTAGGGACGGATCGCTGCCCATCGTCGTGAACGGCACGGCGGCCGTGGACCTGAAGGTGACGACGGTGAAAATTCCCTTTGAAAAACGGAAAGTGGTGGGGTAAAGGCGGAGGGTGGAAATCCATTCCCGGTGCGTCGGAATGACCTTTAGTCCTCCCATAACGATTTATCCCTTGAGAGGGGAATGTATATCCACACACAGTGGACCGATGATCCTCTTTTCGATGAGACCTCATCCAGGACAGGGAATGCATCAGGTGCCCTGGAATGTGAACACATGAAAACCACATCATTTGACGAACTCTCCCTTCCCCCGGAGCTCCGGCGGGCCGTGCAGGACATGGGGTTTGAGGAGCCTACCCCCATCCAGGCGCTGGCCATCCCGGCGATCCGGGAGGGGAACGACGTGATCGGCCAGGCCCACACCGGCACGGGAAAGACCGCTGCCTACGGCCTCCCGCTCCTCGAAAAGATAGATTCGGGAAACCGCGCCATTCAGGCCCTCGTGATCTGCCCCACCCGTGAGCTGGCCATCCAGGTGGCAGAGGAACTGACCCAGCTCTCCCGGCACAAACGGGGCATCGGGATCCTGCCGGTCTACGGTGGCCAGTCCATGGACCGGCAGCTGGAGGCCCTCCGCCGGGGTGTCCAAGTGGTGATCGCGACCCCGGGCCGGCTCCTGGACCACATCCGCCGCCGGACCCTATCCCTGGACCGGGCCAGGTTCGTGGTGCTTGACGAGGGGGACGTGATGCTGGACATGGGTTTCATCGACGATATCGAGGCCATCCTCCGACAGACTCCCCGGGAACGCCAGACCCTGCTCTTCTCGGCCACGGTGCCGGAGGAGATCCGGGACCTGGCGAACCGGTACCTCAGGAACCCGAAGATGATCCGGGTGGTACACGAGCAC
>JAJRDA010000143.1 GCA_028678665.1 Methanomicrobiales archaeon
AGCATCAGCGGCGACCTGTCGATGCACGGGGCCAGGGTCGTGGGACCGGTGCAGATGGGTGGCTCCATCACGCTGGCTGCCGGGTCCCGGATCATCGGGCCGGTGGCCATCGGTGCTGGCACCACCATCGGGGAGCACGTGCTGGTGGGGCCCTATACCTCGCTCGGGGAAGGGTGCACGGTGCGGGGGCACACCAAGATCTTCTCCTCCTCCATCTACAACCGGGTGGTGGTGGGGAGGAACAGCACCATCAGCGGGAGCGTGATCGACAACGATACGGTGGTCGGGGAAGACTGCAGCATCGAGAACGACACGGTCATCGGCCCCCGGGTCCACCTGGCCGACGCCGTGGTGGTCCACTCCGGGACCCGGATCTGGCCCGAGGTGACGGTGGCCCAGGGTACCATCGTGAAGGAGCACGTGCTGAACAGCGAGTACGATCTCCAGTACGACGGATCCTGATTTTTTTACCCGTGGCGGACCAGCCGGTGGGTGAGGGCCACCAGCGGGTGCCGGGCATAGTCCATGACCCGGATATCGTCAAGGGTGGAGAGGTTCATGGACCGCGCAGTCCGCTCCATCCCCAGCTCGATGTCCTGGTCGATCTCGATGATGTAGGCATCCAGCGTCTGGATGCCCAGCCTCTTCGCGGCCACGGCACGATGATGGCCGTCGACAAGGATCAGCCGCCCGGGCCGCTTCACCACGATCAGGGGCTCGGCCAGGCCTTTTTTGATCTCATACATCCTTCCCTCCAGCTCATCCTCGTAGATCTTGGCCTGGGTGGGGAGGAGCTCGGTGATGGGCACCTGCTCCCGCTTCATCTGGGGGTCCACGCCGTAGAGCTTACGCAGCGTGTCAATGAACTTGAAGACCTTCTCGGGAGAGACGTGCTCGATCTGGGACCTGATCACATCGGAATTGGAGATGATCCCAAGGAGCCGGTTCTGCTCGTCGACCACAGGGAGCTTCTGGATGCCGGACCGGAAGATCACCCTCGCGGCATCGTTGATGGACATGTCAGGGTCGGCGACGATCAGGTGCGTGGACATCACGCGCTCGATGGGGACGGTGGGTGCCACGAAGAGCAGGTCCCGGGCAGCGATGTACCCCACCACCTCATGGTTATCGACGACAGGAAACCCGTCATGACCGGTCTTCTGGATGGTTTCCAGGACATCCTTGGCCGTGGAATGGGCATCAATGCAGACCACGTCGTAGGTCATGTAGTCCCGGACCTTCTTCTTATCCATTACCGGAAGGTTGTACATTCCGGTGACTTCAAGGAATCGGTGAGAAAAGGAGGGGAATGGAAATTACTCGATGGGGATCGTTTTCCGCTGCTCCTCCACGCTCTTCTTCAGCCGCACCTCAAGGACGCCGTTCTTGAAGGTTGCGGAACCGCCGCTCTCGGTTACCTCAGCGGGAAGGCGGACCAGCCGGTCCATGGACCCGAACCTCCGCTCCCTCATGTAGTAGCCCTCCTCCTTCTCCTCCTGCTCGGCCCTGCGCTCGCAGGAGATCTGCAGGGTCCTCGGGTCCCTCAGATGGAGGGAAACATCGTCCTTCTCCACCCCGGGGAGGTCCGCCACCACCACCACCTCGTCGTCGTGCTCCCGCACGTCGACACGGAGATCCCCCCGGAGGGCGGGAAGCATCCGTCCCCGGAGTTCCTTCGCCGGAAGCAGGGGAGTGGTCTCGATCCCCTCCATGAGGGAGGAAAACTGGTTCTCCATCTCTGACACAAGGTCGTTGAACTCATTCCAGATCGCAGAATACGGCCTGTACCTTCTCCATACCATCTCTCATCACCCCAGTCGCTGCCGTTGCGGGCACCCCGCGGTGATCCGCTATGGCTAACCACTGGTGAGTGTTCTTAATATTTAACGCTTATTACTGAGGCAATGGTGTACCGCAGGGCACCACGGTGGAGGTTTTATCTTGCCTTTCGCCCGATGTTATAGGCATGAAGCGGGAGGAGGAGAAGAAGACCTCTGGCTGGAAGAAGGCGGCTTTCATTGCCATCGGCGTGGCCTTTGTGGCGATGATGATCTTCTCCACATGGGGGGCAACATGGATAATCAACACGTTCCGGACCGTCCAGCCCCTGGATACGCTGGAGATCCAGTTCACGCTCCGTGATGAGAGCGGGCAGGTGGTTCTCACCACCGACAAGACCGTGTACCAGAACGCCTTCAAGAATGGAGACCCGGTATTCTTTACAACCACTCTCGGCATCGTGGCAGGAAAGACGGGAAATCCTGCAATCCAGGGAGTACCGGCGTATAACCCGTATCTGGGCGAGGTACAGTTCGGGCTCCTGGGCCTGGAGGCCGATGAGATGGGCGCAGCCCTTGTGGGGTTACACGCGGGCGAGACAAAGAAGGTGACGTTCGCCTTCGAAGACCCGCTCCAATCGGAGGTATCTGAAGAAGAATTCAATATCATCGGGGGGAACTTCTCGACCTCAGTAGTAGGGGACTGGATCCCGATCGGCTTTTCAGAGACTCCCCTGGTAGATTTCCCGGGGGAAAACGAGACACCCCCAGACACTGTGGTCCGGATAGCCAAGATCGTGGAGAAGACCAATACGAGCGCACTCCTCCGTTACCGGTACTCCACCGCCGAGGTCTCCTTTGCCGAATTCCCGCGGTGACGGCGGGGAAGGTTTTTCTCCCCTCCCCCCACACCTCCCTCCATGGCAGTCACGGTCCTCTGTTTCTCGCAGGAAGGCTGCATGGGATGTACGGAGCAGGAGCCCATCAACCGGGAGGTGGAGGCCGCCCTGGGGCTCCGGATCCAGGAGATCGATGCGGTAAAGAACCCGCATTTCATCAAGGAATACGGCCTCCGTGTCACCCCCACGATCCTGGTCGTCTCGGACGGCCTGGTGAAGGAACGGTTCGAGGGGGTCGTCCACCGCGAGGAACTGGAAGGGGCGATCCGGAAGTACCTATAGCCGGTAGCCGTAGACGCGGGTGATCTCCCGGGCGGCTGCCGTCTTCCCCTCCCTCCGGACCACCCATCCGTCCCGGAGCTTCATGTGGGTGATGCGGAAGCTGGTTTTTCCTGCGGTCGCGGTCCCCCCGACGGAGAATTCCTGTTCTCCGGTACAGGAGATGCGCAGGGATTCGGTGGTGCGGCCCCGGTGGACCGATACTTTCACGACGACACGCTCGATCGCCCGGGTCCAGAGGGTTCCCACGGATGCGGCCGGCGATCGTTGCACCCGCTTCCCACCGCTCTCGATGGCGGTCACCTCCACCCCCGCTGCCTCGTCCCCGCAGAGGGCGGCCAGGTGGTCTCCCACCGCCACCTCCTCGTCCTCGCCCAGATCCACGTCGCAGACCCGCGACCGGTCCCGGTCGGAGACGATGGCCTTCACCCGGATCTCGGCCGGCTCCGAAAACCGGATCCGGTGGATATGACCGCAGCCGGAGCACTCCACCAGCAGCTCGGCACCCTCTTTGAGCACATGGTGTTCGGTCTCCTGACCGCAGCCCGGGCAGGGATAGGGAATCAACATTGAAATAGCAGTGGGCGCCCTTCACTCTTAAAGGATGGAGGCGCACGCGACTGTGGTCTGCCGCGGGCACCCGCAGGTGCGGGGCACGCATCCCACCACCTTTGAGGTAACGACGGAGGGTCACCTGACGACCGCAGGCGACTGCATCATCGGCGTGGCGGCGGGGTGCGGCGCCGCGGGGCTGCCCAAGGAATTCAGGAGGGTGCTCTCCCATGACCACGCGGTGCTCCTCACCCGGCTCTCTGCCGGTGCACTCCAGGTGGACGTGCATTCCCGGGGATCCGCCGCCCTCACGCTCTCCCACCCTGCCGACATGGTCTGGAGGCGGAGCCGGTATGTGGACGGGAGAACCGTGGGTATCCTCTCTGATCGCACGGCCGCAGACCTTCCGAGGGACCTGATTGCCCTTCTGCGCAGGGGCGAGACCCTTGTGGTGGAGATGACGGCGACGATCCCGCCGTGAACCGGGCAGGGAGAAACCGGTCAATCCTGGAAAAAGCTATCCTTACAGGGGGTAGGACCGCGAGCAGCAGCGCCGCCTGCCATCACATACATATGGACAGGCCAGTAGTTGATTTCGTGGGAGAGCCGGATCCTGTATTTATTGTACTACGGGGACGCTCCAGGTGGCGCGGCGGGGGGGGCGCCCTAGCACTGCCCCTTCGTCACGTCGGTGATCTTTAATTCCGCCTCGGCGAGGAGCCGCTCGCACTCCTTCACGAGCACCGCTCCCCTCTCGTAGAGCTCGA
>JAJRDA010000144.1 GCA_028678665.1 Methanomicrobiales archaeon
AGCTTGGGGCAGGGCCGGTCAATGACATGGCTGTCGATCAGCACCCGGCCCGAGGTGGGCCGGTCCAGCCCGGCTACGATCCGGAGGAGCGTGGTCTTCCCGCAACCCGAGGGGCCCAGGATGCAGACGCATTCCTGCTCCCGCACCTCCAGGCTCACCCCTTCCAGCGCATGGACCACCTCGCCCTTTTCGGTGACGAAATCCCTGCTGATGTCCCGGATCTGCAGCTTCATGGCGCACCCCCCAGGATTTTCCGGACTCCCGTCATCGCTCCAGCTCCCTCCAGCCGAACTTACGTGCCTCGACCGCCTTGAAGCAATAGTCGAGGGAGAGGCCGATGAGGCCGATCACCACCATGCCGGCGAGGATCACCTGCATCTGCCCGAAGTTGTAGGCATACAGGATCAGGTACCCCAGGCCTGACGTGGTGCCGGGGAGCATCTCCGAGGCCACCACACACATCCAGGCGATGCCGAACCCGACCCGCAGGCCGGTCCAGATCGTGGGTAAGGCCCCGGGCAGGATCACCCGGAAGAGTATCTGCCGTTCCTTCGCCCCCAGGGTGGCCGCCGCTTCCACCCAGGTCCGCTTGACGCCCCGGACGCCGTCAATGGTATTCAGCAGGATGGGAAAGAAGGCGCCGATGAAGATGATAAAGACCAGGGAGGAGAGGCCGATCCCGAACCAGGCCAGGGCGAGGGGTACCCAGGCCAGAGGGGGGACGGGGCGGAGGAGCTCGATGGTGGAGTCACAGAAGGCCTTCGTCTCCTCGGACCGCCCCATGAGGATCCCGAGGGGCACCGCCACCAGCGCGCCGAGGAGAAAACCCAGGGCAACCCGCCCGATGGAGGTCAGGGCATTCTCGACAAGGGATCCGCTGCCCAAGATGTCCTGGAAGGGGTGGATGAGCACCTCCAGCACCGATTCGAGAGTGGGCAGGATGTAGGGGTTCGCCACCAGGTGGCTAGCGACCACCCAGGTGACAAGGATCAGTGCGGGCAGCAGGAGCCGCAGGATTGGGCGGGGGAGCCGCATTCAGGCTCCCTTCCCTGCGGAGGAGATCCGGGTCATTGTCCCGAGATCTAGACTTCCTTTACAGATAAACCACTGTATTGCAACGCGTACCGGAGCATCACGTCCTGGATGGAACCCTTGCCGGGCGCCGCGATCACGAGAGGCTTGCCTGATGCCGAGCGGTCCTTAGCCCACTGGACAAAGCTTGGCCAGTCGGTGGCAGGCGAATTCTCGGCGGCCACGAGACCGGATCCTTCCAGGTTCAGGGCCATCACGATCTTCACCGGGGTGCCCTTGTCAATGGCCGCGATGGCGGGCGGATTCCCCACGTATGCAAACTGTGCAGCGTCGGTGGCCGCGAGCTGCATCAGCTGCGGGCCGGCGTCGCCCGCGATGAGCGCGATCTCGGCCACCTTCTGGCCGTTCACGACCAGGTCCACCATATCCGGCCGGGTCTTGGTTGGGTCCTGGGGCTTCAGCGCGACGCCATAGGTGTCATTGAAGTACTGCCACTTCTTCACGGCCACGAAGAGGGCGGCGTCGTGGTCCGACATCAGGTATCCGATCCCCAGCTTCTTCGTTGCCGCAGGGGGCGTGGTGATGTGCCCGGCATCGATCATGGCCCGGGCAGCGGTATAGGGCTGCGTGTCAAAGAGGATCGACCGGACCTCGGTATCGGAGGCATTGGCGAGCGACCCGGTGAGGGTGTTCAGGTCCCGCAGTGCATGGACGAACTCCACCTGGCCGTTCATCCAGGGCTCGGTGGGCTCATTCACGAACTTGACGGTGGGGAATGCCTGCTGCAGGACGGCCACCGAAGAGACCGATATGTTTCCGTACGTGAAGTTGCCCTTCCCTGCCAGCCAGTCAGCCACAATCTCGGCCGACTCGTCCGGGTGCCCGGTGGTGTAGTCTGTGGCCAGGATGGTGGCTGCGGCCACGGCGTTGACGATCCCCGGGTTCTCGGCCACCAGGTCAGATCGCACCGCAAACACACAGCAGGGGTGGTTCTTCCATTCTCCCGGTGGCGGGAAGTCTGCCGAGTATGCGATTACCTTGCCGATGCCGGCCAGGGGTGCGACCTCCACGAAGGGCTGCCAGGCAATGTAGCCGTCCACCTGGTCGGTGGCGAGGAGCATGGGCATGGGTCCGGTACCCTTGCTGTACAGTATCCCCACCTCGGGCGTCGCCGGGGGGGTGGAGGTGATGCACCCTGCCAGCGCGAGGAGTACCGCGCAGCAGAGGAATACTGCCAGTGGTCGAAGGAATTTCATGGATGAGTGGTCAGCCTCTCCGCTATTAAATAATACTCTTTTTCTGTCATTTTCCCTGTTTTATTGTATTCATTGAGAGGTAATATTGATACAAATGTCCCATTAATAGTTTATCCCTGTCCACACGGCGCGCCTTTACCGCTGCCTGGCATCCGGCTGGCATGGGGGAGATGCCCCCCGGGCCCCAGGCACAACCCTTTTTCTCCTTTTGTGCCTATCACTCTTCGCAGATGGTACAGCTTGACCCGGTCGACCGTCTGGTCAGGGCATCCCTCCGCTCGGACCAGGAGTTCGTGGCCGCGCTCACGGACATCCTGAAACATGATCTGCGGATCAGCGTGAAGGAGCTTTCGGACCGGAGCGGCGTGGCCCAGTCCTCCCTTTACAAGATCCTCCACGGCAGGAGGTCCCCGAACCTCTCCACCCTCCGGGCCATTGCCCGGGGGATCCGGACCTATTCCCAGCCCGGCGACGAGGAGTTCATCGGGGTCATCGCCGCCCGGCAGACGCTGGACGGGATCGAGGAGCGGACCGCCGAGATCGACGGGCGGCGGGTGCGGGTCCGGGAGTATGCTGTCCACACCGTCGAGGATGCGATCGTGGCGGCAGTGCGCGCCGAGCGGGAGGGGGCCATCGGCATCGTCTGCGCACCCATCGTCTCCACCACGGTGGAGCAGCTGGTGCAGGTGCCGGTGGCCACGATCGTACCCCGCGAATCGATGCAGCAGGCCATCGAGGCAGCGGCCCGGAAGGGATGGCAGGATCGTGACCTCCCCTCGCGGGAGTGACAGGTCGAGGAGGCAGTATGAAGAAGGATCAGATTCGGAAGGGGCGCCTCGCGGGCGAACGGACCCGGCAGGTGCTGCGGTACCTCTCCTCCATGGAGGCGGACCGGTGGATCGGTGAGGCGGACATTCTCGTGGACATGGCGCACCTGCTGATGCTCCACCGCCAGAAGCTCATCGCACCGGAGCACGCCCGGGCGCTGCTCCGGGTGCTTCTCGAGCTCCACGATGAGGGCCTCCCGGACCAGGTCTTTGACGAGCAGTTCGAGGACATCCATGCCGGCCTGGAGGCATACCTGATGGAGCGGGCCGGTGAGGATGCGGGCGGGCGGATCCACATGGGCCGGTCCCGGAACGACGAGGTCTCGGCCTGCCTCCGGATCCGGCTGCGGGAGGACCTGCTCCGGTGCATGGATTCCCTGGTCCGGCTCCGGGAGGTGCTCTTCACGCTCTCCGAGGCCCACCGGGACGCGGTGATGCCCGGCTACACCCACCTGCAGCCCGCCCAGCCCACCACCCTCCCCCACCACCTGCTGGCCTACGAGCAGGCGCTGGGGAGGGACTTTGACCGGTTCCGGGCCGCTTTCCACCACGTGAACCTCTCCCCCCTGGGGGCCGCCGCCTTTGCCTCCACCGGCTACCCCATCGACCGGGAGATGACCGCCCACCTGCTGGGCTTTGACCAGGTGCTCGCGAACAGCATGGACGCCGTGGCCTCCCGGGACTTCATCCTGGAGACGCTCGCAGCCGGGGCGATCCTTCTCACCGGCCTCTCCCGCCTGGCCGAGGACCTGATCCTCTGGTCCACCCCTGCCTTCGGGTTCGTCTCCCTGGAGGATGCCTTCTGCTCGTCCAGCTCCATCATGCCCCAGAAGAAGAACCCGGACACGCTGGAGATCCTGCGGGCGAAGGCCGGCACCGCCCACGGCGCCCTCGCCGGCGCCATCGCCATCGTGAAGGGGCTCCCCATGTCCTACAACCGGGACCTGCAGGAGGTCACCCCCCACCTCTGGAGGGGCATCGAGGCGGTGCAGGAGAGCACCGATATCCTTGCCCGTGTCCTCCAGGGCGCCGCGTTCGACGAGAAACGGATGGCGCAGGAGGCGGCCCGGGGATTCTCCACGGCGACCGACCTCGCGGATATGCTGGTCCGGTCCCACAACCTGCCCTTCCGGACCGCCCACAC
>JAJRDA010000145.1 GCA_028678665.1 Methanomicrobiales archaeon
GAGCCCGAAGTGCTTCGTCCCCCTCGGGGACCCGTCCTCCGCCAGGTGCACGAAGGGCAGGCCGGTGATCCGCTCCGAGAACTCCCGGGGGTTGGCAATGGTGGCGGTGGAGAGGACGAACTGCGGCGAGGCCCCGTAGAAGGCGGCGGTCCGGCGGAGGCGCCGGACGAGCATCGCCACGTGGGAGCCAAAGACCCCGCGGTACCGGTGCGCCTCGTCGATCACCACCACCTGCAGGTGCGAGAGGAACCCGCTCCACCGGTGGTGCCAGGGAAGGACCTGGTGGAGCTCGTGGGGATTGGAGAGGATGATCCGGGAATGCTCCCGGATCCGGGGGCGGCGGGACGCCGGGGTGTCCCCGTCATAGATGGCGGGGTCGGCCGCGATACCGATTCCGTCTGCCAGTTCCCGGATGGCCTTCAGCTGGTCGTTGGCGAGGGCTTTCGTCGGGTAGAGGAAGAGGGCGGTGGCGTCCGGGTCCGCGAGCAGCCGTTCCAGGACCGGGAGGGTGAAGGCAAGGGTCTTCCCCGACGCGGTGGGGGTGGTGAGGATCAGGTGCTTCCCCTCCCGGATCCGGTCCAGCGCCTGCGCCTGGTGCGTGTAGAGGCGGATGCCTTTCCGGTCCAGATAGCCCTGTATCTCCCCGGGAAGGGGAGTGGCGGGATCCGCGCACCTGGCTTCCTGCGAGGGGATCTCCCGGATATCAGCCACCCGGGAGCGGTACGCGGGGACCTCCCGCAGGACCCGGAGGAGGTCAGCTGCCGCCATACCCCTCCGAGAGCATCCGGTAGAAGAGGAGGGCCAGGCTCACCACGTCCTGCCGGTTGTGGAGGACCACCGGGAGCAGGGGACCGGGGTTCCCGAACCGCTGGTAGGCATCGTAGAACTCGGGGACGAGCGCTCCGGGCACGTCCATCTCCCGGGTTACCCCGAAGAGGTGCCTCTCCAGGGTGGCGAGCCGGAAGTCGGGGAAGTCCCCCTTCCACCGTCGCCGGGAGAAGTGGAGCAGGTCGTAGTGGAGCAGGTCAAAGGGAGGCGGCATACCGTAGTACACAGCCCGGGCGGAGAGGAACGGGACATCGAAGGTCTTGCCATTGTACGTCACAAGGGCGGTCCGGTCCTCCTCACCCGAGGCGAAGGCGGCGGCGAGGGCTGCCGGTTCCTCCCGGATGTCCCGGAGCAGGTACTGGTCCACCTCCAGGCGACCGCGGGAGACCTTCCCGACCCCGATCAGGATGATGGGCCGGGAGAAGAGGCCCATGGTCTCGATGTCCAGGAACAGGGGGTCCCAGCCCCGGTGCAGGCAGGCCGTCCGGAGGAGCGTGGGGTGGGATCGGGGATACCAGCGGGCGACCCACTCCATCACCTCACGGGGATCAGCGGAGTCCAGCACCTCCAGGCACCGCTGCGCCGCGCCGCCAAACCGCCGGTGCGGGAGCAGGTCCCGGATGGTAGCGTAGCCCCGGGACCGGAGGAGCCGTTCGGTGGCGGGGCCGATCCCCTCCACCAGGGTGAGATCTGCCTGCAGCCGTGCTTTCACCTCAGCAGGCGAGGGGAGCTGCCCCTCCAGCGGGTGGCTGCTCCGGATCCGGAAGGCAGGGCCGCAGGGCGTCTCCACCTCGTCCCCGGAGAAGAGTTCCTCCGGGGTGGTCCCCCGGTGCTCCTCCAGGAGGCGCCCTTTCAGCACCTGCGCCGCCCGGTACTCGGAGGTGAAGAGGAAGGAGTCCAGGAAGCTGGTCCGGAACATCTCCCCGTCCGGAACAACCTGGTACCCGGGCACGGCATCCAGCCGTTCCCGCCATGCCTTCCCCAGCCGTTCCAGGGATGCGGAGAACACCGGTGATCACCATTGTGGAGGGGGTGGATTCTTTTTACCGTTCGGGGTGCAGGGTGAAAGTAAATGGGATCCCCTGAACCGGTGCGGGTGCGGAAAAAGGGCGTCAGGATACTTATTCGACCAAAAAGGAACTGCCACGAACGGAATCTCCCCCTGCATGGGCCATCCATTCACTCTCCTTTGTTTAATAAATCAGTATATCGGGCCAGATAGGTTTATCTAGCCACATTTTACATGTAATAAGCTAGAAGGAGCATTTTAAGCATAATTAGAAAAAGTAATCTATAAATACTATAAGTGCATAATAAGATTTTGCTACGGAGATGACCAGAATGACTCAGCACATCAATCCATCCAGTAACTCTCTCTTCGATTCCACCCATTGCGGCACAGCATGCGGCGACCCGAAAGGCACGCGGTCGCCACATGCTCATTCACGCACAGTATACAGAGTCCTCCACGTAGCCCTGCTGGTCTCATTCCTCCTGGTCATTCTCCCCACCGTTGCAGGCGCCACCGACCCTGTGGTTACCACTGAGACCTATACCAGCTACTACCAACTGGGAGCCGGCTCATCGACTGTACTTCAGACCCAGTCGATGAAGGCAGAAGGTACCGGTATCGACGATATCTCCGTTGCGCTGGCCCGCTATACGACGGCGCCTTCCTACAACATTGTTCTCCACGTGAGGAGCTCAACGGGCGGCCCTGACCTGGCAAGCGCCACCATCACTCCCGCCATGGTCCCGACGAAGATCTCGACGACGGGTATCACCTGGGTCACTGTTTCTTTGGACGCGGTGGGAATCCTTACCGAAGGTCAGACGTTTTATGTCGTGCTGGATACCGGGACCTATGGTTCGCCTTACTACGTTGTCCCGTATAACAGTGGAGATCCGTACGCAGATGGGAACGTACTCCAAGGGACTTCTTTCTACCCACGAACAAGCTACGACTTCCTGGTGAAGGTCTGGTTCACGGGTTCCACGACACCCCCGGTCGCTGCCTTCACCGCGACACCGACTTCGGGTGTCGCACCCCTCTCTGTCACCTTTACCGACCAGTCCACCAGCTCCCCCACCTCCTGGTCCTGGAACTTCGGTGACGGGTACGGTTCATCTGCCCAGAACCCCAGCCACACATATAATACACCGGGCACCTACACCGTCTCCCTCACCGCCACCAACGCCTACGGGAGCGACGATGAGACCAAGACCGGCTATCTCACGGTCGCAACTCCTCCCCCGGTCGCAGCCTTCACGGCAACGCCCACTTCCGGGATTGTTCCCCTGTCGGTTGCCTTCACCGACCAGTCCACCAGCTCCCCCACCTCCTGGTCCTGGAACTTCGGCGACGGCCAGACCTCCACCGCCCAGAACCCGTCCCATTCCTACAGCGTTGCCGGCACCTACACCGTCACCCTCACGGCCACGAATGCCGGGGGCAGCGATGCGGAAGTGAAAAACGGCTTCATCACGGTCACCCCACCCCCGCCGGGCGCAGCCTTCACCGCCTCACCCACCTCGGGCATTGCTCCCCTGCTGGTGACCTTCACCGACGAGTCCACCAGCTCCCCCACCTCCTGGTCCTGGAACTTCGGTGACGGCCAGACTTCCACCCCTCAGAACCCCAGCCACTCCTACGCCACACCCGGGACCTACACGGTCTCCCTCACTGCCACCAATGCGGGCGGGGGGAACACCCTGACCAGGACCGACTACATCACGGTCGCGACTCCCCCCCCGGTCGCAGCCTTCACCATGACCCCGACCTCCGGTGCCACGCCCCTCGTGGTCACCTTCACCGACCAGTCCACCAGCTTCCCCGCCACCTGGTCCTGGAACTTCGGCGATGGAGGGACCTCAACCGCCCAGAACCCCAGCCACTCCTACGCCACACCCGGGACCTATACCGTCACCCTGACGGTCACCAATGCAGGAGGGAGCGACTCTGAAATCAAGGCCGACTCCATCACCGTCACTGTACCGGTACCCGTGGCAGCCTTCAGCGGAACGCCCGTCTCAGGACCGGTTCCCCTCACCGTTTCCTTCACCGACCAGTCCACCAATTCCCCCATCTCCTGGTCCTGGAACTTCGGCGACGGCAGCACCTCCACCTTCCAGGATACCGCCCACACCTACATCGCCCAGGGAACCTACACGGTGACCCTGACCGTCACCAATGCCGGCGGGAGCGACTCGGAGATAAAGAACGGGTATGTCACGGTCGGCAATCCGACCCAGAGCCTCGTCTTCATCACGAGCACGGACACGGACCGGAAGACGGCCAGGAGGGGCGACATGGTCAACGTGAGCATCCGGCTGATCGCAGGGGAAGCATCGCCCATGGACGGCATGATCCTGCTTGACCGGAGCGGCGA
>JAJRDA010000146.1 GCA_028678665.1 Methanomicrobiales archaeon
GAATGCGGCTTGAAACGGAAGATCATCCACATTGACGAGGAAAAGTGCACCGGCTGCGGCCAGTGCATCCCTGATTGCCCGGAAGGAGCACTCCAGCTGATCGAAGGAAAAGCCCGGCTGGTGAGCGACCTCTTCTGCGACGGGCTCGGTGCCTGCATGGGGACCTGCCCGGAGGGGGCGATCTCCGTCATCGAGCGAGAAGCGGGAGCCTACGATGAGAAGGCGGTCATGGAGAACGTGGTCCCCCAGGGACCGGCGGTCATCACGGCGCACCTGGAACATCTCCTGTCGCACGGGGAGAAGGACCTGTACAGCCAGGCAATGGAATACCTGAACGAACAGAAGATCCCGGTTCCCCCGCACCGGGCCCCCGTCTGTCACCCGGGTCACGCACCCGGCGGCCATCCCTCCTTTGCAGGGTGCCCGGGGTCCGCGGCCCGGAGTATTTCCCGGCATCCCCGCGCGGAATCTCAGCATCCCTCCGGGACCACGGCTTCCGAGCTGCGGCAGTGGCCGGTCCAGCTGAAACTCCTGAATCCCCACGCCTCTTATTTCGACAACGCAGATCTGCTCATCGCCGCGGACTGCGTCCCCTTCGCCCTCGCTGACTTCCACCGCGACTTCCTGAAGGACAGGATCGTGATCATCTTCTGCCCGAAACTGGACACCGATATTGACGGGTACATCACGAAGCTTGCCGAGATTCTGTCTCGCCACATGATCCGATCTCTCACCATCCTTCACATGGAAGTGCCGTGCTGCAGCGGGGTGACCTACGTCGTTGACCGGGCCCTGGAACTGTCGGGAAAGGAGATCCCGGTGAAGGAGATCACGATCTCCATCGACGGGCAGGTGCTCTGATCCCATGGTTCCGGCCGCGTCGGGATCCCGGGGGGTGTGATGGATGGCGGGTGATGAAAAGGACGGGTATTACTGCACGATCTGTGGGGGTATCCCTCCGGATCAGATCAAGATCAAGAAGATTCCCATCGACGGGAAGGAGACGGGGATTGACCGGCTGGACTGGATCGTACAGGACGTGGCGTCACTGCACCTCTCCAACGATGAAGAGATCGCCGATGCCCTGGTGAAACGGGTCCAGCAGTTCAACTACCTCCCCACCAGGAAGATGCGGGAGTACCGCACGGCCCTCCTGCGGGAGTATCACAGGGTCGTTTCCGGGGGGAAACGCCGCAGCAGGGATGATACCGTCAGGGAATGAGGGTTCGTGTACGATGACAGGGGGATCGTGCGGGATGGCATCCGCCGGCGCATCCCGCCGCTCACTGGCACGGTTTCCTCGTGGGAACGAACGGGCCGTTCAGAGGTCCACGAAGAGCGACCCGTCCTGCACCGTGACCCGGTAGGTCTTCAGGTCGGTTGCCACTTTCCCGGTGGCGGTTTTCACGAGGAAACTCACGTTCCCCACCACCTTCCCGGTGGTCACATCAAACCGGGATCCGTGCCTTGGACAGGTGACCACGTTCCCCTCCAGCCTCCCCCTGGTGAGGTCCCCCTGCATGTGCGAACAGACGGCATCCATCGCATGGAAGGCTCCGCCGATGTTCGCAACGAGGATTTTCTTCCCCCCCACGGTGAACCCTCTCAGGGAACCGGGGGAGACTTCGGATGAAGGGCCAAGTTTTTCCATGGTGATCTACTCTCCTGCCTTGAATTCCCGGAATGTGTCTGCCATCTCCCGCAGGCGCCTGTCCACGAGAGAGTTCACCGTCCCTTCGGGGAACGTCCCGTCCGCCCGTCTCTCGCCGGCGGGGACACCGGTGAGCACCTCGATCCCCTCGTCGATGGTCTTCACCGGGTAGATCCGGAACTTCCCAGCCTTTGCCGCCTCTGCGATCTCCTCCTTGAGCATCAGGTTCTGGACGTTGCTCGCCGGGATCATGGCCCCCTGCTCCCCGGTGAGCCCCTGGACCTTGCATATCTCGAAGAAGCCCTCCAGCTTCTCGTTGACCCCGCCGATGGCCTGGACCTCGCCCTTCTGGTTCACGGATCCGGTCACGGCAAGGGACTGCCGGATGGGAAGGCCCGAGAGCGCCGAGAGGATGGCGTAGAGCTCGGTGCTGGAGGCGGAATCTCCATCCACCCCCGAGTAGCTCTGCTCAAAGACGAGCCGGGCCGAGAGGGAGAGAGGCTTGTCCTGTGAGTATTTGCTGGCCAGGTAGCCGGAGAGAATCAGGACTCCCTTGGTATGAGTGGGGCCGCCCATCGCTGACTCCCGCTCGATGTCCATGATGCCTCCCCGGCCCACCCCGACACTTGCGGTGACCCGGGAGGGGCGGCCGAATTCAATGTCCCCCAGGCTGATCACCGAGAGACCGTTCAGCTGGCCAACGGTCGTTCCCCGGGTGTCGATGAGGAAGACGCCCTTTTCGATATACTCCCGGATCTTGTCCTGGATCAGGCTGGACCGGTAGATCTTCTGCTCAATGGCTTTCTGGATATGTGCACCGGTGGTGAACTCTGCCTTCTCCTGGGTGGCATAGTAGCTGGCCTCCCGGAGGATGTCAGCGATGTGGGAGAACCGGGTGCTGAGCTTGTGCTGGTCTTCCGCGAGGCGCGACCCGAACTCCACCATCTTTGCCACCGCGGAGCTGTCCAGGTGCTTGAGGCCGAACTCAATACAGGCCATGCAGATGTAGGCGGCATAATCCCGGACATTCTCATCGTTCCGGTCCATGGTGGTATCGAAGTCAGCCTTGACCTTGAAGAGCTCCTGGTAGTCCGGGTCCTGGGTGTAGAGGATCTGGTTGATTACCGGTGTCCCGATCAGCACCACCTTCACCGAGAGGGGGATGGGCTCAGGCCGGAGACCCTTCGTGGTGATGAACCCCATCCGCTCCCCCGGATCCTCGATGGCCACCTCCCCCGTCTTCAGCGCGGTCTTGAGACCGTCCCAGGAGAAGGGATTCCGGAAGAGGTCCTCCACTGAGATGACCAGGAATCCTCCGTTGGCCCGGTGGATCGATCCCGGCCGTATCATGGTGAAATCGGTGGTGACCACGCCGAACTGGAACTCCTTCTCGATCTTCCCGAAGAGGTTCTGGTAGGTCGGGTTCTTTTCGTAGACAACGGGGGCCCCCTTGACACCGGAATTGTCCACGAGCACGTCCACCTCGTACTTCCGGAACAGGAGCTCCCGGAACAGCGGGTACTGCATCTGGGGTGGCACCTGCTGCGGCTGCGGTGGCTGTTGCGGTTGCTGCCCCTCCCCTATGAACTGGGGCAGGTTGTCAATGATATCGTTCTGGACGGCATCGATATGGGGGAGGATCTCTGCAACCTTCGCGTACTTGTCCTTCATGGCTGCCACCCGGTGGCCGATGGCGCTGAGGGCTACCTCCTTGTTCAGGGCCACGATCTTCTCGTTCCCTCCTTGGTCCAGGTCCCGCAGCTCCCGGAACCGGTTCCGGAGTTCTGCCATGAGGTCCAGCCGCTTCTTCTGGAAATCCGCCTGCTCTTCCGTGGGGAGCGAGAGGAACTCTTCCTGCGGGAGCGGTTTTCCGTCCTTCACGGGTATGGTCAGGAGACCGGTGGGGCTCGGCTGGATGAGGAATCCCTTTTCCCGGGCGGTGGCGTCGATGCGGGCAAAGATCTGGGCCTTCTCGTTCTCGATGGACTGGATCGCGGCATTGCTCCGGTTCACGTAGTCCTCGCTCTCGAAGACCTTGGGAATCACCCGTTTCGCCTCGTTGATGAACGCGGCCATGTCCTCCTTGAACTCTGTCCCCATCCCCGGCGGGAGCCGGATGGCATTGGGCTCGTACTGGTCAGAGAAGTTGTTCACATAGATCCAGTCATACCCCTGCGGCCGTGTGCTGGCCAGCCTGTCCAGGAACTTCTTTACCGCGGATTTTCTCCCGGTGCCGTGGAGCCCCGAGACATACACATTGAATCCCTGCTGCTGGATGTCCAGGCCGAAGGTGAGGGCTGCGAGCGCCCTCTTCTGGCCGATGATCTCCTCCAGCGGCTTCAGTTCCCTCGTGCTCCCGCATTCCACCCGGGCGACATCAAACGCGTTCCGGTAGTTCTCCTCTGGCAGTGGCTCCACCATTCCCAGTTCACCCGGAGGGAACTATTCGCGAGTCATCCCTGATGAGCCTTTGGGAACCGGGCAATTTTTGGGATACGCACCGCAGCCAGGGAACTCCCGGGAAAAATGGTACAGGTGAGGGTCCGGCGGAAGAAGGCGA
>JAJRDA010000147.1 GCA_028678665.1 Methanomicrobiales archaeon
CCCACGCCCACTCCCACGGTGACTCCCACGCCGACCCCTACTGAGACTCCGACTCCCACCCCCACTCCCACCCCCACCCCTGAACCGGGCGCCCTGGTGGTAACCGCCGAGTCCTCCACCACCTCTGCCTACCTGGGGTACTCCAATACCTACAAACAGCAGGCACAGTCGGTGAAGGCGGCCGGGACCGGTATCGACCGGATCGCGGTTGCCCTCGCCAAGAAGGGCTCCTCTGCCCCGCCAATCACCCTCCACGTGAGGTCCGTCCTCGGCGGAGCAGACCTTGCCACGGCCAGCATTACCTCCGACCTCGTCACCTCGACGAACGTGGCGGATCCCACCTGGGTAACCCTGGACATCTCGAGGACGGGTATCCTCACCCAGGGGAAAACCTACTACGTGGTCCTGGACACCGCCACCACAGACCTGAAGAACTACTACTATGTCCCCCTGAATGGCAACAACCCGTACCTGGACGGCCACCACTTCAAGAACACCATCGGATCGCTGAACTCCGGCTACGACATGCTCATGAAGGTCTGGTTCACCGGCTGATTGGTGTCCTGGAGGGGAGGCCCCGAAGATCGTCCGGGGAGTACGGCCTCTCCCCCTCCCCGTTCAGATCCTTATCCATGAAAAGAGCTTACTTTTTTCCGGATTCCCCTTCAAAAATTCAATTAAATAGATTAACTTTTTAAAAAGTGTACACTGCATATGATATATTTAAGTAGTGGTGGGATGGTGAACTACAGTACCGATCAGGGGGGAAGGACATGGAAAGATACGTGCAGGCCTGTGGCATCCTGCTTCTCGTTGTGCTGCTTGCGGGTTCCGTTCATGCGGGAGAGATTGCTTCTCCCGGCAATCCGTACCGGGGCGATGCCGCATCCACGGTGGACATCGATGTCACCTACATCGCCCAGAGCCCGCGCTATGACTTTGATGCTGCAAAGAACGTGCCCGCACCGGGCGACACCGTGAACTTCACCGCCCACGTGCGGAACCGGGGCACTGCACCCACCGGCACCTTCCCCTACACTTGGTACATGGACGGGGCTCCGGTGGAGAGCGGCACGGCGCCATCAGTACCTGCCGGGAAAGAGGCGCTCATCGATTACTTCTGGACCTGGGAGGACGGCGACCACGATGTCACGTTCTTCGCCGATCCCGAAAATGCCGTCACCGAGAAGTCCGAGCAGAACAACCTGCGGACGATCCGGACAACGGGGCTCCGGGTGGGCTTCTGGATCGAGGCATCCGTTGCCAGGTACTTTGAGCAGAACCAGTACGCCTACACCCGGAAGTACGGGATTGCAGACGAGGCCAATTCCTGGGAGGACTGGGCCCAGCGGCAGGTGGCGCTCGCCAACCGACTCTTTGCCGAAGCCCGGTACCCCTCGACTCCGGAAGGTGTCCTGGACCGGTGGCGGATCGACCAGGTGATCGTCGTCGCGGACGGGAAGCTGCCCCTCAACGGCTGGTTGCCGGGCAATACCCCTGACGTCAGTGACAGGACCGTGGACCTGATGTGGGGTTACGATGCGCCCATCATCTCTTCCGGATTCTACAACCAGAATGACCCGAACAGCGCCTTTTACCAGGAACCGAGCCTGATCCACGAGATGCTGCATGCCCGCTACCTGGTGGACACCTATGGATTGGACGTTACCGGCGGGCAGACCGGCCTCCTGGACGAGAAGGGCGTGCGGATCTTTGCCAACTCGAACGCAATGGTGCATGCCAACAGCCAGGCGCCCTCCATGATGGGCGGATGCTCGCTCGTCATGGGAGAGTGGGAAGCGGCGGCCCTGAACCTGTGGGCACAGAAGCGTCCCCGGGCCGGCTGGGCCAACTACAACTCCCACGGGGGGCTGGGCTGGTACGTGGAACACCGGATGCCTGCCCGCAATGTCCTCCGGGTAACAGACCGGGACGGCCAGCCTCTGGCCGGGGCCACCGTCCAGGTCTTCCAGGCCGGCTCCTGGCCCTTCGGCGGGAACCCGCTCTACGGCAAGTACATCGATAACACGGTGGACCTCTCGGGCACCACCGATGCGCAGGGCCTCTTTGCCCTCGGGGCGAACCCCTTCAGCGTGGCCGAGCCCGTCGGGGAATGGGACTTTCCCCGATGCATTGACTTCATCAAGGTGAACTACCGGGGGCACACCCGGTACGCGTGGCTGGATATCGCGGAGGTCCAGGTCCGGTACTTCCGCGGGGTCACCGATGCGTATTATGACGTGGTCGTGGACGTTGACCCGGAGGCCAACCTGGCCCCCCTGGTGAACGCGGGCGGGGACCGGGTGGTATACCTGCCGGATCCCGTTGCACTCGACGGCATCGTCAGCGATGACGGGCGCCCCGTGGAACCCGGCCGGGTCACCGTCGCCTGGTCGAAGGTGAGCGGCCCCGGGACGCTGACCATTGCCAGTCCTGGATCTGCAGAAACGACAGCCAGCCTCTCAGCCCCGGGCACCTACGTGCTGCGGCTTTCGGCCAGCGACGGTGCCCTCACCGCCCAGGACGACGTGACCCTCCGGGTCTTCCCGGCAGGGTCCGGGAACAGCGATGTCCTCACGACGGATCGCGCCACCGCCCAGGCGTATTTCGGCCGCTCGTCCACCACCCTCCAGCAGGCCCAGTCCTTCAAGGCCGCAGGGCCGTTCCTCTCCCGCCTCTCCGTTGCGGTGGTCCGGAGGGGGAGCCCTGCCCACGACATCACGGTCCACCTCCGTACGAGCCTGAAGGGGGCGGACCTGGCCACGGCAGTGATCGCCCGGGATACCGTCACCGGCACCGATCCCCTGAATCCGGAGTGGGCGGGGGCTTCCTTTCCGGATCCGGTGCCTATGGAGCCTGCCGTCCCCTACTTCCTGGTCTTCACGGTCCCCGGCTCCAGCAGTTCCCATCACTACTATCTCTCCACAAACACCGGGAACCCGTACGCTGACGGTGCCTTCTACCGGGATACCTCCGGCTCCGCCACCTACAGCACCGACCTGCTCGTCCGGCTCTCCTTCGGTGACGGCGTGAACGACCCGCCGTCAAAAGCGATCATCTCTGCCGGCCCTGACTCCTGCGATACCGACAGCACCTGCAGCTACGCCGCGACCGCGGATGACCCTGACGGCGACCGCATCCGGTACCGGTTCGACTGGGGCGATGGAGAGGTGACCGAGACAGCCCTGGTCCCGTCCGGAACACCGGCCACGGCGGCCCATGCGTGGGCGGCGGAGGGAACCTACCCCGTCAGGGCCCGGGCGGTGGACGGGGACGGGCTCGCGGGCGACTGGTCAGATCCCCGGGAGGTGACGGTCAGCGGGGCGCCCAATACCCCACCCGAGGCTCCGGCAATGCCGTCGGGCCCCGGGGAGGGGACGGCAGGGCTGGAGCTCACCTTCACTGCGGCGGCCGCGGATCCCGATGGAGATTCCGTGGCGCTGGAATGGGACTGGGGTGACGGCAACACCGAGGTCTCCGGACTCATGCCATCAGGTACTGCGGGAGACCGCACCCACCGGTGGCAGGTGGCAGGAACGTACGCCGTGAAGGTCCGCGCCGCCGATGAACACGGGGCCTCCTCGCCCTGGTCCGGATCCCTGGAGGTGGGGATCCACCCGCCATCCGTGGTGGTGCTACCACTGGCCGAAACCCCGACCGGCTCCTGGAACCTGGGTTCCGCTGCCACCCGGCGGAAGGAGGCCCAGTCCTTCACGGCGGAGGGCACGTCCCTTACCTCGGTCCGGCTCGGGTTCGCCCGGGTCAGGAATCCATCCGGGTGGATCTACGTGAGTATCCGCGAAGGCCTGTATGCAGCTCCCCTGGCAGAGGCGAGGATCGGTGCAGGGGACATCAGCTCCACGGATTACCGGAACCCGACGTGGATCACGGTTTCCTTCCCCTCCCCGCCGCAGCTGACCCGGGGATCCACCTATTTCCTTGTAATGGAAGTGGACCGGTATTCCCAGATCAACTACTACAAGATCGGGTACGCCGGCGGGAACCCGTACCAGGGCGGGGCATTCTACCCGGACGGTGCAACGGTGAACGGGGATATGGATGTGGTGGGGAGCCTGACCTTCACCGGGTGAG
>JAJRDA010000148.1 GCA_028678665.1 Methanomicrobiales archaeon
AGGACATTTGCCTTGCCCCCCTCCCCGCAGAAGGCCACGTGCTCCACCATCCCCGTGCACCGGGTGATGACCGGCCGGCCCGCGGCGTAGGTCACGGCATCCGGGTGGAGGATGCCCGCGGCGGCCTGGCTCATCACCGCCTGGACCTCCGTCCCCTTCCTCCGGAGGGAATGGACCAGCCTGACCACCTCGACGGCGGCGATGGAACCCGTGATCCCGAGGGCCACCACCTTCCCTTCCAGCGTCTTCCGGCCGGTCATGAGAGTACCACGTCCTGCACCATATGCCATGTATTCGGGGCATATTTCTTTACCCTTCGGGTGGTGACCCGGGCCTGGAACCCCGCTTCAGAGGCGGCTGCCATGATCCGATCCTCCACCGCGCCCAGGCTGTGGAGGTGAATGACGGTCCCTGCACGCGCGTGGGCCAGGGCATCCGGCAGGTACGCAATGGCATCGAAGTGGCCCATCACCACCCGGGTGTAGGATCCCGAGAGGAGGTCGCGGCAGTTCCCCGGAGTCGCGATCACCCGGTCCTCCACCCGGTTTCCCTCCACATTCCGGGCCAGGTACCCGAACGCCACCGGGTTGATCTCCATCGCATGGACACTCGCCCCCTGCACGGCCATGGGGACCGTGAAGTAGCCGATGCCCGCGAACATGTCAGCGACCCGTTCCTCTCTCCCGCTCCTGGCGATGGCATCTGCCATTCGGCCCCGTTCCTTCAGGTTGCCCCGGGCATACATGACGAGGCGTGGGTCCAGGACAAACGAGCAACCATGCTCCCGGAGCACCACCTCCCCGGGGCTCCCGTACAGCACTTCGGTTTCAGGAATCCGTTCAGGGCCGGCCATCCCCTTCACCCAGATCACCGCAACGGGACGGGCCCATGCCAGGATCCGGTCCAGCTCGTCGCTGGCCGGACGGGGACCATGGAGGAGGATGGTGTCCCCCAGCCGCTGGTACCTCCTTCCCCCGTAGGGTTGCCGTTCCGGGAGCGCGGTCCCGGCCGGGTACCCGTCCTTCACGGGGATCCAGGCGGTCTCGCCCTCCACGTACGGGCGGCGGGAACGGTCTGCCCAGTCCCATGACCCGAGATCGGGAAGCCGGCTCCGGTGGACTTTCCTCGCCCGCATCCCTCACCCCACGATGACCAGGTTTCCACGGACCGTGTCCCGGAGGACCCGGAGCATCGCCCCTTCCCGGGGCGAGATCCAGGGCAGCGCCCGGTTCTCCACCGATGACCAGGTGACGGGATCCAGGAGACCGATGACGCCCCGGTCCGTGTAGGCCACCACCGCGTCCATCGCCTCCCGCACGTTGCCTACGAGGCGCCAGTCAGGCACCGGTGCCACGGATTTCGTTCCGCCACCCGCCAGGTCAAAGACCTTCACCTCGCGGCCGCCGGGATCCCGCACCTCCAGGTACTCCTTCCCGCTCCAGACCACGTCGCCCTTCTTCCAGCGGGGCAGCCGGATCGAGTAGGTGATCCGGTACACCGGTCGCCCGTCCCGTTCCCCCACCAGCTTGGGGTGGACCGTGCACTGGCCGCCCAGCGCTCCCGTGACCTGCTGCGCGATCACCTGGCCCATCCGGTGGGAACCGACAATGATGTCCAGGCCCTCCTTCTCCTCGATCCCCGAGATGAACGCCAGCCGTTCCCCGGCCGTCTGGAGGGTGTCCTCCACCTGCACGGCGATCCGGGCGGCCACCTCGCACTCATAGGGGGTGGTCTCGCGGCCGTCAGCCCTGACCTGAACCACCCCCCCGTAGTAGCCGCCGGAGATCCGGCTGCACCGGTCGCACTGCTCGCCCTTCCAGACAATCTCCACCTGGGCGGTCCCCTCGACGGGCTGGCCGTAGAGACTGCCGGTGACCCGGACATCCGCCACGCTGCGGGTGGGGGAGAGGTCCCGGGGCGAGAGGGAGACGTGAATGTCTGTGAGATCGGGGTGGAGGTGGAGGGCGCTCCTCACCAGCTGCTCCGACAGGGCCTCCCGGCTGCAGGCCGCATCGGTCCAGGTGGCCCCGTGCCGCAGGGACCCGCACGTGGGGCAGTGGATGCAGGTGACCCGTGCGTCGGGGGAGAGCCACCGCGTCCCGGCGGCCCGGCACCGGCCGCAGATACCGCCCTCGGAGGGAGCTCCGCAGCGGGGGCAGAAGGATTCCTGGATGCCCATCGCTAGATCCGGAAGACCTGGGCATGGGGAACCTTCCCCAGCATCATGCATCCCGACCTTTCCACGATGCCCATCTCCACGGCCAGGGCCACGCACCGCTCCCCGATCAGGTTGGCATTGGAGGCACCCGCGAGCGTTCTCCGGACCTCCTCCTCGCCGGCCGGCCGGCTGCCATAGAAGCTCTCCGAGATCGGGATCGTCACATCCCCGTGGACGATGGTGGTGTTCAGGAGTTCCCGGTCGCAGATCGCCACCACCTCCGCCCCGTCCGGTGCCCGGTGCACTTTCAGGAACATGTCAGTATCCCTACGCCGGGATGCGAGAAAAAGGTGTGCCGGGGGAGATCAGGGGAGACGGATCTCCACCCCGTAGACCCGGGAGGGCGTCTCCGCGTGGATCCGCCAGAGATCCTCTTCGGTGATCGCACCTGCACCGACGAGCCGGAGCGTGAACCGGGGCACGGACTTCGGGCCGATCACCGCCCCGGGCCGGCTCCGCTCGTCCATATAATCCGACTCCATGGTGAACGCCCTCCCCTCCCGGCAGAGCGCAGGGATCGCCTCGTGCCGGGCGATCAGCGAGGGTACGAGCGGGGTATCCGGGGTGGCAAAGTGTTTCACCACCCGGTCAGGAGGCATCCCCTCCTCCCGCGCCATCTCCACCACGTCAGTGCAGGGCCCGCTCTCCGCATGGATCTGCACCGCGCACCCGCATTCCGCCCCCAGCGCGAGGGCGTGGCGGAGCACCGACCGGGACGCTTCCCAGACCGGGGGTTCCACGGGGTAATGGGGACGGCCGCTTTTCAGGGCCACGGCCTCCCCCCGCCGGACATACTCCGCGGCCAGGCTGAGCCCCTCCCGCATCACTTCAGCGGCACGGGAGAGGGGCATCTGGTCCGCAAGGCGGCTGATCTCGGCCGGGTGGACTCCCAGCACCGCGAACGCCCCGAGTCCCAGTCCCGTCACTTCCCTGGCCATGGAGATCGTCGCTTCAAAGACTGGCCGGTAGTCCCCGCCGCGGGACGGCACGATGCCGTGGGACCAGGAAGGTTTTGTCACCACAAAGAGGTGGGTCCCGCCCGCCCGCTGGAACTCCTTTGCCGCCTCGATGCCGATGCCGTTCACCGGGTCCAGGTGGATGTGGTCATCGGTGATGGGGTACCGGGGAGCCCTATTCACACCGCACCAGGGACATCAGGGGGTAGTCCTTCTCGCAGGCGAGCCGGGCCCTGCACCGTGCCTTCCCGACCCGTGTGGTGATCTCCACATGGAACATCGTGCCCCGGACCTCGGAGTACCCGAAGGCGTTGGGGGTCATCTGGTTCCGGTCCAGTTCCACCCGGACATCCTCCACGCAGGGTTGCAGCGAGACCGCGGCCCCTATTGCACGCTCCAGGGTATCGGCGGAGGCGGACGACACTGGCGTTCCCACGAACTGGTGGTAGAGGGCCCCCAGCTTGATGCCGGCCTCGAAGGCTGCCCGTTCACGGTCACTGACCATGCCCAACACTAGGTTGTAGGGGTACTTATGGGATTGGGATGGTGCCAACCTGAGGGAGACCCGGTCTGAATTAAACGAGAGATTCTGGTGGGACGCTCTTGGGGGGGACTGCGGTCCCCCCCACCGCGTGGGCATCCCCCCCGGGTTGATGGGAGGATATTCGGTTTCCTAGGCTTCTGAATCTGATGGTAATGGATGCTCAGAGAATCCTCTCGCGGGGGGCGCCGAAGCGGCGGGGGCGGCAGCCCCCGAGAGCGTCCACCGTTCCGAATACGGACGTGGATCAGAAAACAGACCGAGGTTTCTGATAATCCGCAGGGATTTACCGCCGGATGAGGATCGGCGTCTCGCCTTTCCAGATAAGAAAGCCCTGGAAGAAG
>JAJRDA010000149.1 GCA_028678665.1 Methanomicrobiales archaeon
CCCATGATGTTCCGCATGTGCCGGACCGCCTCCACGACGTTTCCGGTCCCTGCCTCACCCTTGGTCCGGATCATGGCTGCCCCCTCATGGATCCGCCGGAGGGCCTCACCCAGGTCCCGGGCCCCGCAGACAAAGGGCACCGTGAACTTCGTCTTGTCGATGTGGAACTGCTCGTCCGCAGGGGTCAGCACCTCGCTCTCGTCAATCATATCCACGGCGAGGGCCTCCAGTACCTGCGCCTCCACGAAGTGGCCGATCCTGACCTTGGCCATCACCGGGATCGAGACCGCCTCCATGATCTCGGTGATCCGGGCCGGGTCCGCCATCCGGGCCACACCTCCTGACTTCCTGATGTCGGCAGGCACCCGCTCCAGGGCCATCACGGCGACCGCGCCCGCCTCCTCTGCCACGCGGGCCTGGTCGGCGTTGACCACATCCATGATCACCCCCCCCTTCTGCATGGATGCGAAGCCCCGCTTCAGGAGCTCGGTGCCGAACCTCAGTTCCTCCAGTTTCATGGCACGTACTCTATGCAGGGGAACCCAATAAAACCAGCGCGGCGATCAGGAGGACGGTGAAAGCCAGGGCTGCGCAACGGACCGTGCACAGGATCTCCGGACCCGCCTCCCCCAGGGTGCGATCGCCAGGCCCCATCGTGTACACACCCGGTTTCTCGAACCGGGTACCGGTGCCGCCCGCGATGAGGGCCATGGGGATGCCCCCGTTCCACCCCGGCCGCTTCCGGGCGTCAGCCCGGAGACTGTTCCACGCCCCGCGGAACCGGCCGCGGAGGGCGAACCAGCCGAGGAGCACGAGGCCGGTGATCCGGGCAGGGAGGAAGGTGGCCAGGTCATCCATCCGGGCGGGGGCCCACCCCAGCCGCTTCCTGTCATCCCGGTAGCCCAGCATGGCGTCCATCGTGTTCACGGCCCGGTAGAACGCTGCGGCGGCGAGACCGCAGCCGGCCAGCGATCCCAGGGCGAACCAGAAGAGGGGTGCCGTGATGCTGTCCACCAGGTTCTCGGCCAGCGACTCGTAAGCCGCGGAGAGGGTCTGCTCCCTGGTGAGGGATCCGGTATCCCGGCTCACCATCCGCTGCGCCTGCCGCTGCCCCTCCTCCGTGGACCGCCCCGCCGCTTCCACCACCGCGAGAGTATGCTCCTCCAGGGACCGCCAGGCACACGTAATCTTCAGGAGGAATGGCCCGGCGAGCAGCATGAGCCACCAGGGGCCAACGCGATCCACCAGCAGGAACGGAAGGGCGAAGAGGGACGCGGTGCCGAGGGCGCAGGCCAGCCCGGCCAGCCGCTGCAGGGGGACCGGCCAGAGGGAGGGGCGGCCCCACCAGGAGATGAAACGGCCCAGGAGCGCCACCGGGTGGAACGGCGACGGGGGGTCGCCGATGGCACGGTCCACCGCGAGGGCCCCGATCAGGACGAGGGGGGCCGCCGCCATGCCAGGATCGCCGCCAAGAGGAGGGCCAGGAACGAAAGAACGTTCAGGAGAACGCTCAAAGGATCCGGTATCGCCAGGATCCACCATGCGGCATAGAGGAGCACGCCGGCAGCGAGGAGGAACGGGGCCGCCCGGTGCAGGGCGAGGGGACTCCGCACGGGAGCCGGAGGCGGGGCCTTCTCCTCCGGTGCCTTCAGCGGTACTGCGGGGGTGACCATCACCTGGAGGACCACCTTCCTCATCCCGTAACCGGTCATCAGCTCCAGGTCAAAGGTGCCCATGGGGGCGTCCCCCTTCACCGGGATCGAGAGGGAGCCCTCCCCCTGGACAAAGAGGTTCTGTTGCATGAAGGGGGTGAACCGGGTGGCGTTGGATGCCGAGACCGAGAGGTGGAGGGGATGGCCGTGGTTGACCAGGGCGAGATCCAGGCTCTTCCCTGCCGGGACCTCTGCAACGGGAGGCGCCTCGAGGGAGTTGATCCCCTTCCGGTTCAGGTGGATCTCGGTGGGTGCCATGGGCTCCCTTTCACTCCGGTACAGTACCCCGGGGCAGGAGGTCCGGGATCCCCTCGTGGATCGGGTAATCGATCCGGCACCCGCTGCAGCGCAGCACCCCCTCCAGGATCTCCTCTGCCGTCTCTTCGGACACCTGCAGCTCCAGGTCCCCCTTGCAGGTGGGGCAGCAGAGGATGGAAAGGAGGCGCCGCCTCATCGCTCCTTCCTCAGGTCAATGATCTGGGAGAGCTCAGGGCCCGTGGAGATGAGGGTCACCGGTATCCCGATGTCCTCCTCCGCTTTCCTGACAAATTCCTTCGCAGGAGCGGTCAGCTTCCGGTAGTCGGTGACGCCGGCGCAGGCCGGGTCCACCCGGTCGATCCCGGTGATGGCGGCCTGGGTGGCCCCGTTCACCATGGCCGAGTAGCGGGCCATCTTCCCGTCCCACTCCCCGATCCGGCGGGGGCGGTGGGTGACGGTCCCGAACTCCTCGATCCCCAGCTCGTGGGCCTCCTCGGGGGTCATCTCTGTGGAGAACGGTCCCTCGCCCACCCGGGTGGGGTACGCCTTGAAGACCACGATCACCTCGTCTATCCGGGTGGGACCCACCCCGTTGTCGGCGGCAATCTGGGAGGCGGAGGTGTCTTTACTGGTGACAAAGGGATAGGTACCGAAGTAGAGGGAGATGCCGAAGCCCTGCGTTCCCTCCAGGATCACGGAGTCCCCGTCGTCCAGGGTCTCGTTGATCTCTTCAGCCACGTCCATGGTGAACTCGGCCAGCTCCGGCACATCCTTGGCCTGCCGTCCCACCCGCAGCACCCGGTCGGAGTTGGCAGGGCCGCACCCGGTGCCGGTGGAACCGATCTTTTTTGACAGGTGTTCCGATCCCTTGTCCCGCTGGATGTGGGCTTCGTCGATGATGCCGCAGCGGAGGTCCACGAAGGTCCTGCCCCGGACATTCAGGAGGTCCAGCTCGTGCAGGAAGACCCGGGGATCCACGAGCACCCCGCTCCCGATGCAGAGGAGGGCATCCGCGTACACGAAACCGGAGGGGACCATCCGGATTCCGTAGGACTTCTCCCCGATCTTCACCGTGTGACCGGCATTGGGCCCCACGCCCCCCCGGGAGATGATTGCAGGATGGTCGCGGTGCGCGATATGGGCCACGATCTTGCCCTTCCCTTCATCCCCAAAAAAACCGCCGACAATGACTGTACAGACCATTTGTGGATCAATTACCATGGGTGGCGGGAGATTTAAAGGTTATCAATCGGATAATCCCCGAGGGAAGCCGACGATCGGGAATGGGCCCATGAGAAGGGCCCGATAAGAAAAAGGGCTGAAGGGCGGGGATTAATCCTTCTCGCCGGCACCGCCCCGGAAGTACTGCGGCATCCTGGCGAAGTACCGGAGGTGGAGCAGCAGGTGGGCGAGGATGCAGGCGGCGAGGAAAAGGCTGCTCCAGAAATGCAGATCCTTCCACGCGGTCCGGGTCAGGCCAAGGAACGGCTCCAGGGCTGCGGGGTTCAGGCCCCCGCGGTAGCCGCCTTCCGGAAGCACCCGGAGGACGATACCGGAGACGAGGCTCGGGATGAATGTGATCAGGGCAACGAGATCGACCAGTGCATTGAGGATTGAACGGTTCATGCGGATCCCGTTCCGGTTCTCGCAGGGGGATGGGATAAGGGTACCGGATAGGGACCTCCTGTTGCGTGATGCTACGGACATTCCGCCAGATGGTGCGGGAGGGGACGAGCCCCCTCCCGGTCCCTCCCCCGTGAGGATAGCCAGTTGTTCGGTTCATTCTCGACGATGGATCTGCATCCGGCAGTAAACCGGCGGGGGGTGCCCACGCGGCGGGGGCGGTGAGCCCCCGAGAGCGTCCCATGAGTCGTACGCGTATGCCTGACACCCCCATGGTTCAATCAGTGTACACCTCAGGGGTCGCGGCGGGGGCGGTGAGCCCCCGAGAGCGTCCCACCGGTCGTCAGAATTTTATTGGGAAAACCGTTCACTCGTGATGCCGGAGCAGAACCGCTACTCTCAGATTCACTCCCACCGGAGG
>JAJRDA010000150.1 GCA_028678665.1 Methanomicrobiales archaeon
ACTTTTTCTCGCCCGGGGAATGGTGAAGAAGAGGAGCGGAGAACCCGTTTCCTGTGGTCTGGCCTTCCCGCTGGTCTACTCGACCAGTTCAATGGTATACCGGTGGGGGTACCCGCTTTTCCTGTGGGTCTGCGATCGCACGATACAGAATCCGTATCTGCTCTTGCTCATCTGGTTCCGGTAGAGAAAATTCAGAAATCCACTGACAGAGAATACGTATCTATTCGGCAGATGGAGCACATTTACGATATCCCGCGCCGTGGCATCCATGCGGGTCACCTGCTGCTTGACCAGGTAATCGCGTATCTGCTGTGCAATATAGAACCGGTTATTGATAGGCACTCACCTCACCTCCACCCTTTTCCTGTTCCTGATCTCTCCCACCCACTATAGGTGCCCATGAGGGAAATAGGTACGTATCAGGGAACATCTTCGGATTCCGACGGATATACTGGTCCAGAACGGAGATTGCAACAGAATAATGGCCCGGTTTGTGGATGGACTTTGGTGTCGCAGGAGAAGGAACACCGGAGATCCCGGTCCGATCTCCCGCACCGCGATCTCCTCTCCCGGATGGGATCCCGAGTACCCGGCAACCGGGCACAGTTCGGGTGAGCCATCTGCGGGGTTGATCCCTCCTGAAAAGGGCTGCCATCGCCTGCCTGGTGCCACTGTGGGCACCTCACAGCCGGAAGTGCATTCCTCCTTTACCACCTATTATCCCCTCAGGCGACCCAGATAAGGTATGAAACAGAAGATCCATGGCCACCTTTACGATACCACTACCGCCATCCTTGTGGCCTCTGAAGAACCCTGGGTGATATCACCCGTCATCCCGCTGGGACTCCGGAAGAAATATCTCTACCGGACAGAATCCAGCAGATTTTTCATCTGTCATAAAACCCACTGGCAGAAGGCCAGGGACTTCATCGAACCGGTGACCATGGACGCCGCAAAGACCCTCTTTCACCAGCTGCCGGTCAAGGTGCAGGAGTTCGGCGACGCGTTCCCTTCCCCCTCCCCTTCCCCCTCTCAGTGACGCGTCGATAAAATCCCCGCCCACGATCCCCCCGTTCCCGGTGCATCGGCAGGAAGGGGAGCATGGGCAGATTTGGGGGCATTTCCTGGTTCCCGTCCCCACCCCGTCCATTTTTCAGGGATCAGGGAACTGACGGTGTGCCTGGCACAGTCGTCATCGTGCACACATTTCAGGCCGGAGAGGGGAATGCATCATCGGGAGGGGAAAGGATCATCCTTTACCATTCCCACTCCCTCCAGAGCAGCACAAGGCCGGCCATCTCAAAACAGAGGACAATCGCCCCGCCCACGATCCCCCAGTTCCCGGATTGAGACCCCAGCCAGTTACCAAACAGCCATGCCACCGCACAGGAAAAAATGAACAATCCCGCGATGATGAAGAGCCGGAACATCTCCGCCATGAATAGAGTATCACACCGGTGCGTAATAAAAAATCCTGCCGCATCTCCTGCAGGAGTTCTGGCCGGTGAGGGACGGGAAAATGGTCACCTCAGTGATTCGTCAACCGGCGAGATCCCACCAACTCCCATGACAAAATGATCCCGGACACCTGATTCCGCCAAGAACCGGAGAGAGGCAGGATCACCCTATCCTCACCGGGGGAGGGCGACGGGAGTGAGATCTATCCTCTCCCGGTCCCCTCCCCCTGAGGAGAGCCCCTTCACCGGTTACACGGATGACGACCATTCATCCAGTCGGAGATATCCACCTCTCCCCGTCCAAACGCTTATAATCCCTCCCGGCGATATATGAAGCACCCTTCGTGGAGCGGTGCCCCCGGGCATCGCGAGTATCGAAAGATGCGGGATTCTCTGTTGAGGTAGCCAAGCCAGGTATGGCGCAGGTTTGCTAAACCTGTGTCCCTCTGGGACTCGGGGGTTCAAATCCCTCCCTCAGCGCTTGAGAGGATTTCCAGGGAGAGGGGAGATCGGATGGAGAAGCAACACGCAAAATCAGACAGGGTGAAGCCGGAACAGGCGAAGCCGGAGAAGGCGAAACCGGCCCAGCCGAAACCGGATCAGGCGAAGCCACAGGTGGACAAGGACCTGAAGTACTTTGTCCGGATGCGCAACACCGACCTGGACGGGACGAAGTCGGTGCACATCTCCCTCACCAAGATCGAGGGCATCGGGCGGGCCACCGCACGGGTGATTGCCCGTCTCGCGAACGTGGACCCGCTGGCCCTCATGGGCAAGATCTCGGACAGCGATGCGGACCGGCTGAGAAAGGTGGTGGAGGCCTACGGCCCCCAGGTACCCCGGTGGATGCTGAACCGTCCTGCTGACGTGTACACGGGCGAGGGCAAGCACCTGATGGGCACCGACGTTATGATCGCCAAGGACGACGACGTGAACCGGATGCGCAAGATCCGGTGCTACCGCGGCATCCGCCACGAGACGGGCCAGAAGGTCCGGGGCCAGCGGACCAAGTCCACGGGCCGCACGGGCACGACCGTGGGGGTCAGGAAGACGAAGGAGTCACAGGTGTCAAAGGGGTGAGGTGGTAGCATGGGATACCCGGGCAAGAATCACAAGCGGTACGAGCGGCCGACCCGCAAGTGGGAGAAGAGCCGCCTCCAGGAGGAGGCAGGCATCATCGTGGAGTATGGCCTCCGGAACAAGCGGGAGCTCTGGCGGACCCAGAACATGCTGCGCAACCACCGGCGAGGCGCACGGGCGATCCTGGCCATGACGTCAGGCGGGGCCAGCGCCGAGCAGGTGATGCAGCGCAAGCGGCAGCTCCTGGAGCACCTGGAGCGGATGGGCATGCTGGGCAGGGATGCCGACATTGGCCAGATCCTTGCGCTGAAGGTGCAGCAGCAGCTGGAGCGCCGGCTCCAGACCATCGTGTACCGGAAGGGGCTGGCACGGTCGCCCAAGCAGGCCCGCCAGTTCATCACCCACGGGCACATCGCCATCGGCGGGAGGAAAGTGACCATCCCCGGCTACCTGGTCTCGCGGGCGGAGGAGAGCGAGGTGCAGTACGCACCCCACTCCCCCATCCTGAACGAGGTCCACCCCGAGCGGGCGCGCATCGCCAAGGTGGGGAGGTGAGGAGCGATGGCAGGTGAGAAGGAGAAGTGGGGCATCGCCCATATCTTTGCCTCGTTCAACAATACGATCATCACCATCACCGACCTGACCGGCGCCGAGACGGTGACCAAGTCCAGCGGCGGCATGGTCGTGAAGCAGGACCGGAACGAGTCGTCCCCCTACGCGGCCATGCAGATGGCCTCCAACGTGGCAGTCGCTGCCATGGAGAAGGGGATCGTGGGCGTGCACGTGAAGGTCCGGGCCCCCGGCCGGGGCAAGCAGCGCTCCCCGGGCCCCGGGGCCCAGGCCGCCATCCGGGCCCTGGCCCGGGCCGGGATGCGGATCGGCAGGATCGAGGACGTGACGCCCGTACCGCACGACAGCTGCCGGCCCAAGGGCGGCCGGCGCGGCAGGAGAGTCTGACATGGAACTCGTCATCGGCAGGATCGACGACACCGTCGGCCGGTTCATCCTGTCGGACTGCACCCCTGCCTTCGCCAACTCGTTCCGGCGGGAGATGATCGGGGGTGTGGCCAAGCTGGCCATTGAGGACGTGAAGATCTACGACAACACCTCCGCCCTCTTTGACGAGATGCTGGCCCACCGCCTGGGCCTGATCCCGCTCCGGACCGAGCGGTCGGTGCACGTGCCGGCGGCGGAATGCGCGTGCGAGGGGGTCGGCTGCCCTGCCTGCACGGCGGTCTACACCCTCTCCGTGGAAGGGCCCCGGATGGTCTGTTCCGGCGACCTGATCCCCCAGGACTCCTCCACGGGACCCGTGGATGACCGCATCCCCATCGTGAAACTCACCCAGGACCAGAAGGTGGTCCTGGAGGCGAAGGCCGTGATGGCCACCGGGAAGCAGCATGCCAAGTGGCAGCCCACC
>JAJRDA010000151.1 GCA_028678665.1 Methanomicrobiales archaeon
ATCCGCAGTCTGTCCATTACTCGTAAGGGATTATCAAGGCGATGTTCATCCCCCGGATTATCCGTGGAAGGTACGTTCAGGCGCCCGGGGTGGGATCCGCCTGCCCTCTCCGCACCGGCACGTCCTTCTCGATGACACCGTCCCGGAGCCGGATGATCCGGTCGGCAAAAGACTTGTGCCATTCCTCGTGGGAGATCATGAAGATGGTCTGGCCCAGCTCCTCGTTGATCTTCCGGATCAGCTCCAGGATGAGACCCGAGGTGGTGGAATCCAGGTTGGCGCAGGGCTCGTCTGCGAGGAGGATCTCGGGCCGGTTCACGAGCGCGCGGGCGATGGCCACGCGCTGCTGCTCGCCGCCGGAGAGCTCGCCCGGGACATGGGCCAGGCGCCCCTCCAGGCCCACGACGGCCATCACCTCCGTGGCCCTCCGGCGGGCCTCCTCCGGGCCGGCCCCCCGGGCCAGGAGGGGCAGGATGACGTTCTCCAGGGCCGATAGATCGCTCACCAGGGCATAGTCCTGGAAGATGAAACCGTAACGTTCCAGCCGGAAGGTGGTCCGCTCGTCGTCGGAGAGGCCCAGGACGTCCTGGCCCCCGATGGCGATGGTCCCGGAGGTGGGGTGGTCCAGGAGCCCCACCAGGTTCATGAGGGTGGACTTGCCGCTGCCACTGGGGCCCATCAGGGCCACGAACTGCCCGCGGGGGATCCGGAAGCTGACCCCCCGGAGGGCAGGCACCTCCACCCTCCCCAGCCGGTAGACCTTGTGCAGGTTCTCGACCCGGATCATGCTACCGCCGCATGGCGTCCAGGATGTTCTCGCGGGCGATCCGCCAGGCCGGGAAGAACCCGGCGGCCGCGGAGGCGCAAAAGAGCCAGGCGGCGTAGATGACCATGGTCGCCACCTCGGCCCGGGGCACCACGTCGCCGTCGGGGAACACGATGGGGTGCACGGAGAAGTAGGCCATCAGCGCCAGGGTGGCGAGGACGCCCAGGATGATTCCGGCTGTTGCGATGAAAAGCACCTGGAAGACGTAGCTCCCGACAATGATATCCCACCGGATCCCGATGGCCTTCAGGATCCCGATCTGCCTCCGCTGGTTGATAGCCTTGATGGTGACCACGATGCCGATGACCACCACGGCGATAACGAGGCTCACCAGGGCGGCGATGGTGTTGATGATGGAGAAGGACTCGATGGACTGCTCCACCGCAAGGGTCATGGCCTCCCTCCAGGTCTTCACCTCCTCCTGCACGCCGTTTTCGAGGAGGTTTGCCTTCACCCGGTCAACGGTGGCGGTCCCGTCGGTCCTGATGAGGACCTCCGTTGCCTGCTTCTGTGCCTCCCCGAGGACCGATTCCATCTCGTCCCAGGTCACAAAGACCGTGTAGTCGGCCTGGTAGGACTTGGTGGTGAAGATCCCCTTGATCCGGTAGTCCCTGACCACCCCGTTGCTGTATGCCACCTCCACGGAATCGCCGACGCGTGCCCCCCCCAGGGAGTCAAAGAAGTCCAGCCGCTCGTCCTCGTTCCCTGCCACGAACCGGCCCACCATGATCTGGCCCAGGTCGCCGGCACCCAGGAAATCCCCCTCGCTCATCTTCTCGTGGATCTTCGTCACCTCCATCTCGTCCCGGGGGCGGAAGGCGACGACGGGCATGGAGAGGGACTTTGACTTTCGGGTCAGGGTGGCGCCCAGGGCGTAGCGGGCCGAAGCCCGGGCCACGCCCGGCACCTGGTTCACCCGGGCGAGCAGGGTGTCTACGTCGTCGATGAACCGCTCGTCCCCCGGGGGCTCGATGACGAGCTCCGAGCTCTGGTAATCCCGCATCTGGGACATGAAGAGGTCCACGGAGCCGCTGATGATGGAGGGGAGGAGGATCATGTTCGTGAAGACGAGCGCGATGATGGCGCAGTTCAGGAGCAAACCTCCCCAGCCCCCCCGCTTGAGGGTGCGGGACGCGAGGAACGCCGAGACCCGGAGCCGCTCACGCATCTTGGCGGGTCCCCCTGCGGGCCGTGAGGTAGTAGGTGCCCAGGCCAGCCGCCGCCACGAAAAGGACCACCATCAGGATGAGGCCGGTGGCGTCAGACCCCCCCACCCGCAGCGTGACCGGCTCCTCCAGGGACCGGGTCCCGAAGTCATCCCGGTACGTGACGTTCAGGGTGCCCGCTATCTCCCCGGACCGGTCCGCTTCGAGGGTGAAGACAGCCGGCGCATCGTTCCCGGGCTTGATGGTGCCGATAAAGACCTTCGTGGTACCGGGGATGGGGATCTCCAGGGAGGCCGACGTGGACTTTGCAGGGCCGGTGCCCGAGTTCTCCACCCTCACCACGAGCTCCACCCGGTCGCCCTTCCCGATGGCGGCCGGCGTGGTCTTCAGGGAGGAGATGGCAAGGTCAGCCTTGCCCCGCACGTCCACGGTCACTGTCGCCTGCTCGGTCCGCCGGGACCCGTCCAGCATCGTGTAGCCGATGGTCACCGCCACGTCATGGATGCCGGGCTCTGCCTGCGTCCCGGCCAGGAGATGCAGCGGGAAGGTGACGCTCTCGCCGGTCCCCAGCTGCTCGAAGTGGAAAGCCCCGCCGCCCGTGGGGGCGATGCCTCCCCCGTCCCGCTCCACCCGGAGGGTGATGTCCGAGGCAGCGCTGGCCCCATCGTTTTTGAGGGTGAGGGTCGTCTCACCCGTCTCCCCCGGGGGGAGGTACCCCGGCCGTTCCTGGGAGAGCACGAGCGCTGGCCGTTTCTGGGTCCCCACGTCCAGATTCACCAGCACCGGGATGGGGTAGAAAAGGGGATCCGCGTTCTCCACGGAGACATGGAGCACGGGGAAGAATACCCCGCTCTTTTCGGGAGCCTGGATCAGGAAGGTCAGGTTCACCGACTGGCCCGGCCCGAGGGGCCCGGTGAACTGAGAGTTTCCAGCGAGCACCCTGATGTCGATCCTGCCATCCAGGTACACGTTCTCCACCATCGCGCTGACATCAGTGACAGACGAAATGGTGGTACCCAGGGATGCGTACGTGGAGGTCTCGGTGCTGGTTGCACCGGTGGCGGTATTGGCGAGGGTGACGGTGATAAGTCCCTGGTCCCCGGGCATCAGCACCGCGGGACTCACGTGGCTTGAAGAGACGATCACCATGGGGGCTGCCGCATGGGCCGGGGTGAGAGAGACAAGGGCCAGGAAGAACAGGATCGCGGCACCGGAGTGCCACATTACCCTTCGTGCACGGGGGCTCCTGGAAGCGGTGCGGGGCATGATATCCACTATAGTGACTAGGTGGTCTGTATTTATACTGATGCGGGATCAGAACCGGGCCGAGAGAATAATGGTGCCCGGAAAGCCGATGTAGGCCCGGCGGCTCCGGTGCCATGCGGATCGCAGGGAAGACGGGGGATCTATTCCCGTACCACCGCCTTCTGTCTGATTCGCTTGAAATCACTCGGTTTCCCGATAGCCCCAAGGACGGACCTGGTGCACGGGTGACCGACACGCTGGAGGATGGAAGTCCCGCTGTCGAGGGCGGCGGGGGATTCACCTGTGGACCGGGCAAACCTTACTGCCTTATCCGGAGAGATACACCCGGCGCCATGTACCCCGGGAAGCACCATCACCTTCTCCCTGTTCTTTCAAAACAAGCCTTAATATTGAGCCCAAAGAAAGAAAGGGCATGACGTGAAACTATGGAGACCTTTGAAGAGAACCTCGGCTACCGCTTCAGGAATCCGGCCCTTCTCACTCGGGCCCTGACAAGGAAAGCCTTTGCGAACGAGGAAAGACAGCAGGGGAGGCACATCGATGACCAGGAAGTCCTTTGCACCTTGGGGGATGCGGTGCTCAAATTGGTCTTCGTGGATCTCTTGGTCAGAGCCCATTATCC
>JAJRDA010000152.1 GCA_028678665.1 Methanomicrobiales archaeon
AGGTCCCGGACAAGGAGTACCCGCTGATCCTGACCACCGGCCGCTGCATCTGGCAGTGGCACACGGGCACCATGACCCGCAGGTCTGTGTCCCTTGAGTCGGAAGCACCGACCGGCTGGATCGAGATGAACCCCGAGGATGCGAAGGCCCTCGACATCAAGGACAAGGAGAAGGTGCGGGCCGTGACCCGGCGCGGGCAGATTGAGCTCGCGGCACGGGTGACAAAGGACATTAAGAAGGGCGTGACCTTCATCCCGTTCCACTACAAGGAGTGCGCAGCCAACCTGCTGACCAACAACGCCCTGGACCCGGTGGCCAAGATCCCGGAGTTCAAGGCCTGTGCAATACGGGTTGAGAAGATCCCGGAGGTGAAGAAGTAACATGGCACTCTTTGGCGGAAAAGCCAGTAGTGTGAAGAAGGGGGACATGGTCTACGCCTGGACCACCGACTCCGAGATCGCGAAGCGTGCGGAGTGTGGCGGTGCGGTGACCTCGCTCCTCAAGTACGCGCTGGAACAGAAGATGGTGGACGCGGTGCTGGCCATCAAGCGGGGCCAGGACATCTATGATGCCGTCCCGACGCTGATCACAGACCCGAAGGACCTCAAGAACACCGCCGGGTCACTCCACTGCGGCACGCTGCTCCTCTCCAAGATCCTCGCCAAGCAGCTGAAGGGGGTCAAGGACAAAAAGATCGCCATGACCGTCAAGGGCTGCGACGTGATGGGAATCCTGGAGCTGGCCAAGCGGAATGCCATCAACCGCGACAACCTCTACCTGATCGGGGTGAACTGCGGGGGCACGGTCAGCCCGGTCAAGGCGATGAAGATGATCCAGGAGATCTACGGTGTCGATCCCATGAAGGTCCACAAGGAGGAGATCGACAAGGGCCAGTTCATCATCGAGTTCGAGGGTGGCCACAAGGGGATCTCCATCGACGAGCTGGAGGAGAAGGGCTTCGGCCGGAGGACCAACTGCCGCCGCTGCGAGTACAAGGTCCCCCGCCAGGCGGATCTGGCCTGCGGGAACTGGGGAGTCATCGGGGAGAAGGCAGGCAAGGCCACGTTTGTCGAGGTATGCAGCGACAAGGGGGCCGACCTGCTGAGCCGGGCGGCGAAGGCCGGGGCCCTTGCCACCGAGGTAGCGAACCCGAAGGGGATCGAGCTGCGGCAGAAGGTCGAGGGGGCCATGCTGAAGCTGGGCGAGAAGTGGAGGAGGAAGGACTTCGGTGCCCTGAAAGGCGACCTCTGGGGCACCATTGGCCGGGAGACGGGACGGTGCATCAAGTGCTACTCGTGCATCGAGAACTGCCCGGTCTGCTTCAGTTCCGCGGACACGCTGAAGGGGAAGTCCTTCATGGTGACTGCCGGCGAGGTGCCTCCCAACCCGATGTTCCACATGCGCCGCTTTGCCCACATCTCCGACACCTGCGTGAACTGCGGCCAGTGCGAGGAGCTCTGCCCCATGGACATCCCGCTGGCCCTCTTCTCCCACGCCATCCGCGTGGAAGGGGACACGGCGTTCGAGCCCAAGCTGGGCAAGGCAACCTACACCAACTGATTCCACCCTTTTTTTGGTCAGGCCCACACATCCCAGAGGATCCTGGACGATCCCTGTTCCGAGGGGATTGTGTCCGGTCCCACGGCAGGGAGAGATGCCTTTCTCTCGGGTATCACCTGGCGGATAACAAGAGATTTCTTTTTTCAGAGGGAGCTTCCAGCGTCAGGAAAGGAAACTGCCTCAGTGCCCGGAAGAGTGACCTGCGGTCCCCGGATGGGTGAGAAAAGAGAGGGACAGTGCATCCGGACAGGAGCCGGGGAGGAGTCTCCGGGGGGACGAGGAAACCCCCGGATCCCTGTGTCCGGCGTATCCTGTGCGGTTACCTTACCTGGGATGGGATCTCTCCACCTGAGCAGCATCGGATTGGGTTGGAACCCGCTGACGGTTGGTTGCTCGGCTGTGAGGGCGGGGAGCAGGGGGCTCCGTCCACTCCCCCCTTCTGCTCGTCCCGATACCGCGGTCGATGCTGGGACCGGGCACCGGCAGTGGGAAAATCGCAGACCACAGGGTCATAAACATTTGCCAAGCAGAAGCGGGTACAGGAGCCGGCAGGGAGGGAAAAACAGCCGGCGGGAGAAGGGACTTTCGGGAAACCGGCAGGAGAATGGAGGCCTGGTAAAGGCTGCCGGACGGGCTGTGGGAGTGGTCACTTACCATTCCGATGATGCGGGGTGCACGAGGATACGGGAGAAAGGCAGGAAAGGTGCTGCAGGGCAGGGGAAATCCTCACGTTGCCTTCCCGGATGGGGGAGGCTGCCCAGGCGGCATCTTCGCTTCGTTGGGTGCCACCACCCGGAAGATCAGGGCGCACTGCCCCTTCCAGGGAGAGTAGGCCCGGATCTTCAGGTGCCGGTCGAAATCCGGGTGGTAGATCACGAGTTTCTTCGGATCCCCTGTCAGGGCAACTGCACCGATGGCATCGATCAGTTCCTGCGGGGTGTTCGGGTACAGCTCCCGCAGCTGCTGCCCCATCAGGTCCTCCCGGATCCTCCCGCTGAGCCGCTCCATGGCGGTATTCACCTCCCGGAAGGTGAGGTCCACCGGTATGCCCTTCTCATCCAGGACCGGCTCCACCAGGGTGAAGCAGCACCGCATCGAGTTGAACAGGTGCTTGAACCTGGCCTCGCTCTGGCGGAGAGAGTCCATGATGTGGAGCCGCTCCGTCACGTCCTCGTAGGTGATGTACTGGGTCCCGTCCCGGAGGGTGACGGGGCGGAAGATAATCTCCCGGCATTCCCCGTTCCTGCACCGGACCGGGAACTTCCGCGGCCGGACCATCCCCGGCTGGGACCCGGCCAGGTCCCCTTTCCATGCCGCCAGGGTCTCCCGGCGCAGGTCCGGGTCCGGGAAGGCCTGCTCGAACCACCGGCGGCCCGTGGGCACATCGTCCAGCGTGTACCCGAAGATCTCAGTGAACCTGCGGTTCAGGTACCGGTACCTGCCATCCCCGTCGATGATGGAGATGGGGAAGGGTGAGGTCTCTGCCATCTCCCGGAACTGCTCCTCGCTGGCCCGGAGGGCCTGCTCGGCCTCCCAGAGATCGGTGACGTTCTGGATGGTAGCCACAATCCCCGTGATCGCTCCATCTCTCCCGTAGAACGGTGCCCGGTGGAGGATTATATGCCCGGGGTCCTGGCCTTCCCTGCGGAGGACCAGTTCATCTCGATGGACCTTTCCGGTCTGGAGCATCTCCCCGGTGGCTGCGTCAAAATTGGGGATCTTCTCATCAGGCCAGAGCATAGCCGCGGTCCGGCCGATGATCTGCTCTCGAGGAAGTCCTGCCAGTTCCTCAAAAGCGCGGTTCACGCTCTGGATTACGCGGTGAGAATCGACCCGGTAGACCGGTACCGGAATCCGGTCGAGAATCTCTGTGACCAGGTGGACATGGTCCCGGACCGCAGCTTCCGCATCGATCTGCTCCCCGATCCTGCCCACCCGTTCAGCGACCACGCCCACCAGGGCCTCTTCCTCCGGGAGGAACACCTCCTCTTCAGCCACCGGAGGATGCGTGCGGTACCAGACCTCCACGGCCCCTTCAGGGACACCATTAACATGGATCTCACGACGGATACCCCAGGGGGTGGAGGCAAAGTTCGCGGTCGCATACTCCTGCGCCTGGTAGAGGATCCGGGCGGCGGCCAGGTCAGGATACTGGAAGGCTGCGGGGATCAGCTGGACAATGGAACGGAGGAGTGCCGGGAGGTTCTTCCCGTCCCGCTCGATGAGCCGGGAGATGTCGTACAGGACCCGGAGCTCCGTGAT
>JAJRDA010000153.1 GCA_028678665.1 Methanomicrobiales archaeon
GCCTTCGGTATCATTGACCGGGGCACGAGTCTCCTCCAGGTGCGCCCTTCCTCCAGCTGCAACCTGGACTGCCCCTTCTGCTCGGTGGATGCCGGGCCCTGTTCCCGAACCCGGGTGACCGGGTACCAGGTGGAACGCGGTTACCTCGTGGACTGCGTCCGGGAGGCAGTGGCCTTCAAGGGTGAGGGGGTGGAGTGCCACATCGACTCCCCAGGGGAACCCCTGATCTACCCGGAGATCGCGGAGCTCGTGGCCGACCTCCGGGCCGTGCCGGGGGTATCCACCATTTCGATGCAGTCCAACGGTACCCTCCTGACCCCACACCGCATCCTGGCACTGGAGGAGGCCGGCCTGGACCGGATCAACCTCTCCCTCCATGCCCTGGACCAGGGCCTTGCCCGGACCCTGGCCGGCGTGGAATGGTACGACGTGGAGAAGGTGGTGGCCATGGCACGGGCAGTGGCCGGGAGCCGGATCGACCTCCTCATCGCACCGGTGTACCTCCCGGGGATCAACGATGCCGAGATCCCGAAGCTGATCCGCCTTGCCCGTGAGATCGGGGCCGGGAAACGCTGGCCCCCCCTGGGAATCCAGAAGTTCGAGCGGTACCGGCTGGGGCGGACCCCGCCGGGGCTGTCCCCCCAGTCCTGGAAGCAGTTCTACCACCGGTCCCTGGCAGGATGGGAGGCGGAGTCGGGGATGCGGCTCCGGATCACCCCCGAGGATTTCGGCACGGAACGGCGCCCCATGTTCCCCCGGCCGTTCCGGAAGGGGGAGAAAGTGACCCTGGAGATCCGGGGCCCCGGCTGGGTGGCCGGTGAAAAGATCGCCGTGGGGAGGGGCAGGTCAGTCTCGGTGCTGGACTGCCGGAGGGGTTCCGGCACCGTGAGGGCTCGGATCGTCTCCGCCGCCCACAACATCTACGTGGCAGTGCCGGTGTAGACACATGGGCTCAACGGGTCTCGCGGCAGGCAGGGACCGTTCGGAATACCTGGACCGCTGTACGGGGCCAGGGACCTCCATCTCCCCATCTGCTCCCCTGTCCGGGAATGACAGTATCGTCCCCATCGTCGGTCCTTCATGACTCACCCATGACCCGGTTATCCCCATGGGGGTGGGACCGGGAGGGGGCTTTTCCCCCCTCCCGTCGCCCCCTCTCGGTGAGGATATCCGCTTCATATCGGTTTCCTGCCTTCACCGGGCGGTATAACCCGGGGCAGGGTGCTATCCGCCGGTTATTTTTTCACCAGGGAGGCACACAACTGATCCCATGGAGCCGGAGGGTAAGCGGGAGAAGGCTACCTTTGCCGCAGGCTGCTTCTGGGGAGTCGAGGCAGCTTTCCGGGGGATCCCCGGTGTCACGGAGACGCAGGTCGGTTATACCGGTGGCCAAACCACCCTTCCGACGTACGAACAGGTCTGCATGGATCGCACCGGCCATGCGGAAGCCGTGGAGGTGACCTTTGATCCGGAGAAGGTCTCCTTTGCCGAACTCCTCCGGATTTTCTGGCAGATCCATGACCCCACCACCCCCAACCGGCAGGGGCCTGATGTGGGAAGCCAGTACCGGTCCGCCATCTTCACCCACAGCGATGAGCAGAAACGCGTGGCCGAAGAGTCCCGGGCTGCCCTGGACCGTTCGGGCAGGTTCCGGCGCCCGGTCGTCACCGAGATCGTACCGGCGCAGGCGTTCTGGCGCGCCGAAGAGTACCACCAGCGCTACCTGGAGAAGCACGGGCGCGCCTCCTGCCACCTCTGAGTGGTGGAGGCGGGGGAACTCTGGCACCTGGGGAGGAGAATCACCCTTCAGGCGTGAGTATATCGGGGGGGATCTCCCCCGGGATGGAGGAGGGCCATCTGGAAGGACTGAGAAAAACCGAATGGTAACCGGATCCAGCGGCGGAAAAAACGGGGAGGGGAATGGAGGAGATTACGACGCGGCGCCCTGCTCGATGCCGTTTAAGATCTCGGCGATGTCGTGCAGGCACCTGTCATCGAACCGGATGCTGTGGATCTCCTGCCGGTCGATGACCCCGTTCACCCACAGGGGGATACTGATAAAATTGAAGAGGTTCTTGTAGAACGAGAGCCAGTAGATCGCTTCCTTGTCAAGGTGGGGCGGGAGGTTATCAAGGTCCAGGGATTTCACATCGTACCCCAGTGCGGTGACCTTCTCCCGGGAGATTTCGCGTACCTTCACGAGCCGATCAAGTATCTCCTGCATGTCCTTCAGTCCGTCGAGGTTCAGCAGGGTTTCAATTTCATACGGGAACATCATAGGGTATCTCCACAATTATTATGCGCGGGAAACCTGTATATCACATGGCGAGGAATAATTGGTATATCAAAACTTCTATATATAGGTTATACATTCTAATCCACCCTGTGGGTGACGCAATTCCCTGCGATTTCCCACCGGATTGCTGCCCCCTGCCGATCCCTTCCCGAGCCCCGTCGGATCCCTGCCCCTGACCGGTCCCCTGCCACCGGATCCCGGTGAGTTCCAATTTTTTGGAAGTTTAGGGTATGTATAAGTCACCCGCATTCCCACGGGAACGATCATGATGAGACGTATGATCCTGCTCTTCGTTGCATGCATTGTGCTCGCAGCGGCCGCCATCGGCGGTGCCACCGCGGCGGAGGAGACCGTAAAAGAACGGCTGATCCACACCTCCGCCACCGGTGAGGTGACCACGACCCCCGACCAGGCCGAGATCTCGGTCTCGGTCCAGACCGAGAACCCGGATCCGAAACGTGCCCAGTCGGATAACGCTGCGATCATGGCGGGTGTCATCGCAGCGCTGAAGGGGGCCGGGGTCGCGGAAGCGGACCTGAAGACCACCGGTTTCAGCCTGTACCCGGTGTACGATGAGAGCGACTCGATCTTTGCGAAGAACATCAAGTACTACCGGGTGACGAACACCCTGCTGATCCGGGTGAAGGACATCGGAACGGCAGGGAATCTCCTGGATCTGGCGGTGGCGAACGGCGCCAACAACGTGAACGGTGTCACTTTCCAGATTTCGGACGCAAAGCAGCTCTCGCTGCGCAACGAGGCCCTGACGGCAGCCGTCGGCCGTGCACGGGCGGATGCCGATGCCGTGGCCAGGGCAACCGGTCTCACCATCACCGGTGTGAGGGAGATCACGGTGAGTGGCGGCTACATGCCCGTCGCCCGTGCAGAGATGTCCTATGCCGACGGCAAAGCGGCAGCAACCCCTCTCCAACCGGGCGAGATGACAGTCTCGGCGTCGGTCTCGGTCAGCTACATCTGCGCCTGATCCTGAGTATATTCATTCCTCTTTTTTCTCTCATTGGAACGCGGGGATCCCCCGGTGGATGAGATGGTTGTCTCCTCCCCTTATCCTCGGTACCGCTCCTGTCTTTCTCCAGGCATGAGAATGACTGGTGGGACACTCCTCGAGGGCTCCCCCCGCCACGACTCCTGAAGTATTCTCTCATGCCGGGGAGTCGGTATTACCGTACGCCGGATACTGGTGAGACGCTCTCGGGGGCTGACCGCCCCCGCCGCGTGGGCACCCCCCGCCGGTTTTCCCTTGAATGAACCTGCATTGCCCGGAATGAGCCGAAGAACCGGCTATCCTCACCGGGGGTGGGGGCCGGGAGGGGGCAGTGCCCCCTCCCGTCACCTTCTTCCAGGAGGGTGGGCACACCCGGAAAGATCTCGGCCCCATGAGCCACCTTTATCCGTTCTGCGGGGCAAGATCTCACGCAGGACATGACCGGGAAGCTCCGGGAGCGGATGGCGTGGGCA
>JAJRDA010000154.1 GCA_028678665.1 Methanomicrobiales archaeon
AATACGAACAACACAGGAAGTTTGGGAAGAATATTGACTCAGGGTCCGTGACCATTGAACAGCACAACACCTATTCTCCTGCTGAGGGAGGTGCGAAGTTTACCATCCTCTACGACATGAAAGTGGGCGGATTCCTCACGCTGCTGTCACCCGTGCTGGTGAGCTCGATGCGCAAGGAGCTGAAGAAAAGTCTTGGCAATCTGAAAAGCGTGCTGGAGGCATAGACCCAAAGACCGTCACCCTGGTTGTGGACCCGAGTCGGGAGATGGCCGAGTCTGTGCCGGATCCCACTTTTTTCGATCTGTCGTAGGTTTGACTGGGTTTATGATCCTGTCACCTACCTCACGGCATACCTATTTCGCGTACGCCTCGACGAGGTCGCGGGCGGTGATGATACCTGCGAGTATCCCTTCCCTGATGAGAGGGAGTCTCCGGATATGCTGTGATGCCATCACTGCGGCAGCTTCGTGGATGCTGATACCCGCGGTTGTCGTGCAGAGCGGGAAGGAGGCGGCCTCGCCCACAGGGACGTCGAGGTGCCTCTCCTGCGCCAAGAACTTCGACAGGAGGTCCCGTTCGGTAAAAATCCCGAAAGATCCCTTCTTCCGGGTGACAAGGACGCTCCCTATCCTTGTCCTGCCCATGATCTCTGCTACCCTGGCAACGGTTGTTCCCCTGTCCACGGTCACCACCTTCCTGCTCATGAAGTCATCAACCCGGAGACTGGTTTCCGGTGCCTCGGGCATGCTGCGGATGAGATCGGACGCGGTGATGATCCCCACGAGGTCCCCGCACTCAAAGACGGCAAGCCTCCCCTTCCGCCGTATCATTGTCTGGGCAGCCCCTCTGATCTCCATCGTGGGGCACACCTTGATGAGCGGATAGGACATCACATCCTTCACTCTCGTCTCCCTGAGGTTCCTCTTCCCTGCCAGTACCTTTGTCAGGAGATCCCTCTCGGTGACGATGCCAATCGGTGTGCCGAACTCTTCGACGATCAGGCTTCCGACATGCCGTTCGCCCATGCTCCTTGCTGCTTCATCCATCAGAGTGCCTGTCGTGGTTGTCATGACATCCCTGCTCATGATGTCGGCTATCTTCCGGTGCCTCTGGGATTCCCTGTAGGCGCTGTCGAGAACACTGGGGAATTCCTTTCCGAGATCCTTTTCCTTCACTTCAAACACCCCCGTATGTAGATCCAGCACTCGGAATTAAATTTATCGCTGCCCGGGCGAACCAACCCTCCCCATCCCTGGCAGAAAGCGGGACCCTGCCGGTTGACAAAAACGTCTGGAACGCCCGCTTCCCGGGTGCCCTTTCGGGCAGCGAGGCAAGATCATGGGTAGTTAAATACGATCAAGGATATCTCCCATGATTGATGGGTATGAGAAAGTGTGTGTTCGGGCTTATCTTCGTTGTTCTCATGATGACGATTGCGATCGGCTGTACCACGTCTTCGTCCGGTACAACGACATCGTCTTCTCAGGGAACACCTCGCTCAACAATAACGGCTTCTTCAGGTCAGGCAAAGATCATCGGAATATCCTTCCCTCAACAGGTTGGGAACGATCTCATTATCTCGTATGATGGGAATCGCCGTGATGATCCCCAACTCTCCTACATCACGGTAATTATTAAAGACGGGATGACTTTGAATACGATCAATGCCAACGGGGATCTGGGGACTGGACCGGGAGTAAAACCGAGGGCAAACAGTGTGCTGACGAAGGAAGACGTGTTAACAGCCGGTTACGATCATATTGAGGTCATCGGGCATTTCACGGATGGAACAGAGCAGGGATTTTTTGATACCATGATTTGATAAGGTTCCCTTTTTTTTTAAGAATGGATCCTGTCCCCCATGGAGAGACGGGGTACCATCAGTCCTTCAGCAGATCCCGGAACGAGCCGAACGGAGTGTCATGGCCCTCTGCGAGCACCGCCGCCCCCAGGAGCGGGGCCCTCCCTCCCAGCCGGGAGACCAGGATCTCCGGCAGGGGCAGGAACCGGTCGATGTAGGGCAGGCACCGTGGATAGATGAGGTCGCCGTTCTCCCGCACCACCGCCCCGTCAAGGATGATCCGCTCCGGGTCATAGGCCACGATCAGGTCGGAGATACCCCTGCCGTTGATCCGGGCCAGTTCGTCGATGAACGCGGTGGCATCGGCATCGCCGTCCCGGGCACGGGCAAAGACCCCTGCAGGCTCACCATCCCGGCCGTGTGGCAGCGGCCGCCCGTGGAACTCGCACCACCGTGCAAAGAACCGGGGCAGGTGACTGCCGGAGGCATACCCTTCCCAGTGCCCCTCGTGGCCGCAGCCGCACCGGACCCGGTAGGTGGTGTCCACGACGAAATGCCCCACCTCTGCGGCATTTCCCTCCCGGCCGAAGAGCAGCCTTCCTCCATCGAGCACACCGGCTCCGATACCGGTGGAGAGGGTCAGGTACACCGCGTTCGCAATGCCCCGGGCATCGCCAAAGACCGCTTCACCGATGATCCCGGCATGGCAGTCGTTGACCAGGATCACGGGGAGATTGAACTCTGCGGCCAGGGGCTCCACCAGCGGGATGTCCCTGAAGGGCAGGTTCGGGGGGTTCCGCAGTGCACCGTGCCGGATGTCCACCGGACCGGCTGCGCTGATCCCGATCGCCTCCGGCCGGGGGCAGAATGAGGTGCACAGTTCCCGCACCAGGGAGGCGACACATTCCGTAATGACCGCCGGGCTTCCGCCACCCTTCGGTGTGGCCACGGACCGTTCCGCCAGGATCTGCCCATCACCAAGGACCACTCCGGCCCGGGTCCAGGTGCCCCCCAGGTCCACCGCGATCACAGGTGCCATTGAACGTTCCTTCCCTGACAGCGGTTCGTCATTATGAGTGGACCTGGTAGGTATGCCAGATCCTGCAGGCACCCTCGTGGCTCACCATGCACGGACCGATGGGCGAGCGGGGCGTGCAGCCCTTCCCGAAGAGGCGGCAGTCCGTGGGCTGGGCGATGCCCCGGAGCACCCGGTCGCAGATGCAGGCAGAGTGCTTCTCGACGTGCGGGATCGTGAGGGAGAACTTCCGGACGGCATCGTACCGGGCGTACTCCGGCCGGAGCCGGAGGCCTGAGGCCGGGATCACCGGAAATCCCCGCCACTCCACGTCACTGGGCTCAAAGACCCGGTACATCATCTCCTTTGCCTTCACGTTCCCCTCCCGGGTGACGGCCCGGGGATAGGCATTCCTGACCCCGGTCTCCCCCTTCTTCGCCATCTGGACGAGCATGAGGAGGCCCAGCAGGAAGTCATCCGGCTCAAAGCCCGCCACCACCTGGGGGACCGGGAACCGCTCGTACTCCGCGTAGCCGGTGATGGTACAGACATGGCCGGGGAGGATGAACCCGTCCAGCTTCGCCTCCCCCTGCTGCAGCAGCCAGGCCATGGCGGGGGGTACCAGCCGGTGGTAGGAGAGGAGGGAGAAGTTGTCGGGGGGGTGCGAGAGGATGGCCGCTGCCACCGTCGGGGCGGTGGTCTCGAACCCCACCGAGATGAAGACCACCTCCTTCTTTGTCTTCCGGGCGATCTCCACGGCCTTGTGGACCCCCTGCACCACCCGGACGTCCCCTTCGGAGGACTCCAGCGACCCCTGTGATCCCGGAACCCGGAGCAGGTCCCCGTAGGTGGCCAGGATCACGCCCCGGTCGGCGAGGGCCAGGGCCGCATCGATCTCACCCTGGGGGGTGATGCAGACCGGGCACC
>JAJRDA010000155.1 GCA_028678665.1 Methanomicrobiales archaeon
CGGGAACGTGAAGCACGCGGAGGACCTGATCCAGCGCCGGGTGCTCTCCGTCGGGCCGGATGCCACGGTCGCCGACGTGAACCGGCTGATGAACGAGCACCAGATCAGCGGGGTTCCCGTGATGGAGGAGGGGAGGATCATAGGAATTGTCAGCCGCCGCGACATCCGGGGCATCGTGCGGCAGAAGGGCTCCGAGAACATCCGCCGGGTCATGACCCGGAAACCCATCACCGCCACCGAGGAGATCACGATGGACGAGGCGCTGGAGACCATGTACGGCCACAAGGTGGAGCGCCTCCCCGTCGTGGATACCAAGGGCACCCTCCTCGGGATCATCACGATGCAGGATATCCTGGAGAAGCACCAGTACCCCCGGGCGAACCGGGACTCGAAGGGCAACCTCCGGGTGGCAGCAGCCGTGGGGCCCTTTGACTTCAGCAGGGCAGCCCTGCTCGCGGAGGCCGGGGCGGATGCCATCGTCGTGGATTGTGCCCATGGGCACAACCTGAACGTGGTCCAGGCGGTGAAGGATCTCCGGGAGTCGCTGCCCTGCGACCTGCTGGCCGGGAACATCGCCACCCGGAAGGCAGCCGAGGACCTGGCCCCCCACGTGGACGGCCTGAAGGTGGGGATCGGCCCGGGTTCGATCTGCACCACCCGGATCGTGGCCGGTGTCGGGGTGCCCCAGATCAGTGCCATCATCGACGTGGCAGACGTGGCACGGGAGCAGGAGGTCCCGGTGATCGCTGACGGTGGGATCCGGTACAGCGGTGACATCGCGAAGGCTCTTGCAGCGGGGGCGGACTCGGTGATGATCGGGAGTCTCTTCGCCGGCACCGACGAGTCCCCGGGCAGGCTCATCATCATGAAGGGCCGGCGCTACAAGCAGTACCGGGGTATGGGGTCCCTGGGAGTCATGAGCGGGGGGGAGTCCACGGACCGGTACTTCCAGAAGAAGGATATCGGCCGGACCAAGTTCGTGCCCGAGGGCGTGGAGGGCGTCATCCCCTACGCCGGGCCGGTGGCAGACGTGGCCTACCAGCTGATAGGCGGTCTCAAGTCGGCCATGGGATACACGGGCTGCCGGACGATCCGGGAGCTCCACGAGAAGACCCGGTTCCGGAGGATCACCCCGGCAGGCTACTCGGAGAGCCACCCCCACAACATCCTGATCACGGACGAGGCCCCCAACTACCGGCTGGTAGAGTGAGGGATGATTCCCTCCTTCCCCCACGTTTCTTCCGGGTAAGGGTGGGGCATCTTATTCTCACGGGGGAGGGACCGTGAGGGCTTTCTTCCTGCCAGTCTGGCCTGTGAATGCAGGCCGGTTTCCCCCATGCGGATCAGGATTGTTCGGGGAATGCAGACCAACGGTGAGACGCTCCAGGGGGGAACCTGCGGTTCCCTCCGCCGCGTGGGCGTCCCCCCTCCCGAGAGGATAGCCCCCAGGGCGGTTCCCCGACGCCACCCCACCCCAGGCTATCCTCACGGGGGTGGGACCGGGAGGGGGTCTCCCGCCTCCCGCCTCCTTTTCCCGGAAACCGATGATGAGGGTGGGGTAGGGTTGAGGAGACTTCCTGGCCGAGGGCGGGGATGGGAAGCATTCACCCGCACAGTTTATCTGTTCATCACACTAACATCAAGTAAGGATGCTCGACAGCGATGAGGCATCCCGCCTCCTGGACATACTGGGGAACCGCAACCGGAGGCGGATCATCAGCATGCTGCGGCAGAAACCCTGTTTTGTCACCGAGCTCTCGGAGAGGCTCATGCTCTCCCCCAAGGCACTCATCGAGCACCTGCAGATGATGGAGGAGCAGGAGCTGCTGAAAAGCTACCTGGACGAGCGGCGGCGAAAATACTATTACCTGACGGGCGATATCGCCATCAGTGTCTCGGTGCAGCGGGCCTCCCCGCCGGCTTCGGAAGGCAGGGAACAGAACGGCCGGTTCCTCCATATTCTCGAGAACCTTCGGAGGCTGGTCCATGCCCGGGAAGCCCTCATCGGTGACCTGGAGCACCTGGAACGGGACATCGAACAGAAGATCAATGACCTCTACCAGCACGCAAACGGTATGATACGCAACGATACCGAGATGGATCTGATCGTGGCGCTCGCCCACAGCGACCTGTCATGGGAGGATCTCCAGGAATACAGCAGCCTCTCCCCGCAGGATCTGGGGAAGGCTCTTTCCGCCCTCGAAGAGAGGGGTATCGTCGAGCAGAGAGAACACCAGTTCACGCTCCGTGATGTCCATGCAGAATAACCCGTACGACGACCTGTTCCGGCACCTGGCCCGGATGATGGAGGAGATGGCGAAGCAGCTCCCCGATCAGGATGCTCCGAAGATCATCGGGTGCACGATCATCACCACCGGGGGAGAAATGCCGCCGGGATTCCCCGGCGGGGAGGACGATCCCGGGGAGATTTCCTACGAGATAGTGGAGGGGAAGGACCGGATCTACATTACCGCGCTGATCCCGGCCTCGGTCAGGAACGCCCCCACCGCTGATATCCGGCCTCAGGAGGTCCGGATCGTGGCTGATGAATCCGAGACGGTGGTGCCCCTCGCGTCCAGCATCGACGTGAAGCACTCGTTCTACCATGTCAGGCGCGGGGTCATGGACATCGTCTGCTACAAAGCATGAGTATATCTTTCCTTTAGGATCCCCCCCAATATTTTCCATAGATTCGTGAGTACTGGGACGCTCCAGGGGGGGACCTGCGGTCCCCCCCGCCGCGTGGGCGCCCCCCTGGCTGAGAATGGACTGATCCCCCGGTTATTGCTGATACCCCGGCTCAGGCTATCCTCATGGGGGTGGGTCCGGGAGGGGTCTCCCCCTCCCGCTGAGAATGGGGTACACCGTGGGTTTCCGGTTCTGTGAACCGGAGAGGTTCCCCGGATTTGTGCGGGAGGGAGCACCTCCCCCTCCCGGTCCCACCCCCAAGAGGATATCACTCCATGTCGGTGTACACCGATGAATCACCCCATCCTCCGGGGGGATGCCCACGCGGCGGGGGCGGAGCCCCCAAGAGCGTCCCAGTAGTAATCAGCGTATATGGATAACCGACACTACACTGGCGAAGGGTGCATCAACCACAAGGGGTGGGAACCGCACCTTTTTCACCCGGGACTGCCCTTCCCCGGATGAGGACTCTCCATGGATCAGCCCCTGTACCCGGCCTACCGGCAGTTGCATACTGACGGTATGTTGAGGGATCGCGTGGAGATGGCCCTCGCTCTCCTGGAGGAGTGCCGGGTCTGCCCCCGCCGTTGCGGCGTGAACCGCCTGCAGGACGAACGGGGCTACTGCCGCACCGGCCGGCGGGCGGTGGTGTCCAGTTCAGGTCCCCACTACGGCGAGGAGCCACCGCTCGTCGGCAGGCGGGGGTCCGGGACGATCTTCTTCACCCACTGCAACCTGCGGTGTGCCTTCTGCCAGAACTACCCGATCAGCCAGGGGGGCGAGGGGGTGGAGGTCAGTGCGGAGCGCCTCGCCGGGATCATGCTCAGCCTGCAGGAGCTGGGCTGCCACAACGTGAACTTCGTCACCCCCACCCACGTGGTGCCCCAGATCCTGGAGGCGCTGGCTATCGCCGCTAAGGATGGGCTCTCCATCCCACTGGTGTACAACAGCGGGGGGTACGATTCGGTCGAGACCCTCCGGCTCC
>JAJRDA010000156.1 GCA_028678665.1 Methanomicrobiales archaeon
ACATCCCCGCCCAGGGTGTCCTTCAGGGTGGAGGGTTTATCGATGGCCACGAACTTCCCGTGGTCCATGATGGCCACCCGGTCTGAGAGATAGTCCGCCTCCTCCATGTAGTGGGTGGTGAGGATGATGGTGATCCCCTCCTCCTTATTCATCCGCCGGATGTAATCCCAGATCTTCCGCCGGGTCTGGGCATCCAGCCCCAGAGTGGGCTCGTCCAGGAAGAGCACCTTCGGGTGGTGGATGAACCCCCGGGCGATCTCCAGGCGGCGCTTCATGCCGCCGGAGTAGTTCTGGACCAGGACATCTGCCTTGTCCTGCAGCTCGACCAGGTCCAGCACCTCCCGGATCCGGATCTTCCGCTCCTCTGCCGGGACACCGTACATCATCGCGTGGAAGTCCAGGTTCTCGTACCCGGTCAGGTCCTTGTCCAGCGCCGGCTCCTGGAAGACGATCCCGATGTGCCTCCGGACCTGGTCCTTGTCCCGGACAACGTCGTAGCCGGCCACCTCCGCCGTTCCATCTGTCGGGGCGAGTAGGGTGATGAGCATGTTGATGATCGTGGTCTTCCCGGCCCCATTGGGACCCAGGAGGCCGAAGAGCTCCCCTTCCGGGACAGTGAAGGAGACCCCGTCCACCGCCACCAGGTCCTCAAAGCGCTTCGTGAGATCCGTGACCGTGATGGCGTTCATGGCGATTCTCTCTGGTCCGGAAATAGCGATTGTCCAGCCGGACTCTTCTCTACCGGATCATGGGCCGGGCCGCCACTACTACTTTTCCGCGGGCGGTATCTGAGTAAAAAGCACCACTCTCCTCATATGGGGGTGGGGTCGGGAGGGGGCTCTGCCCCCCCCCGTCGCCCTCCCCCGATGAGGATAATCTCTCCAGGCCCTCTCTTCGTGTGCGAATCAGTCGGGTAAGGGGATGAGGTGTTTCCCAGCACCTCTTATCTCGAATCCTTCAGGAACGCCCCCGGGTCCCGGAAGGGAAAGGTCCTGTCCTCCTTTCCGAACCAGTTCCCGCCCAGGTAATCTCCCCCGTCTGCAGGAAGCCGGTCGGCCAGTTCCAGGTGGAGCATGGACGCGGCCCCCCGTGTGCAGAGGTCCCGGATGTAGGGCGGGGATCCGGCATCGACCTTTCCACAGTCCAGCACCTGCCCCACGGTCCCGATCATCTGCCCTCCTGCCACCCGGTCACCCTCGCAGACCAGGATCGCCGCCAGCTCCCCGTAGCGCCAGATTCTCCCGGCTTCCGATTCGATGGCCACTGACCGGGTCAGGTTCCAGTAGGTCACCTTATCAGGTGAGGTTGCGATCCCGATCCGGACCACCGTCCCCCCTTCCACGGCCACCACGATGCTGCCCGGGGGTGCATGCAGGTCCACCCCGCAGTGCCTGCGGTCGCCCCGGTCCTCCCGGAAAGAGCCCGGTTCCCCGTCGTTCGGCAACCGGTGCGGGATCGCGGGCACGGGCCAGTACCGCACTGGCTTTGACGCCTTCCCACCCCTCCACGCCGACATGCCGTCTCCAGGAGAGTGTATCGGCGCCCGTGGATTTGGGTCTTGCGCCTTCACCCGGTCGCAGGAGCGGTGAAGGGGAACCGCTGCTGGTATGAGAAGGGCGGGCGGCGCAGTGGCACGAGCGGCTGGGCACCGCCCGGGATCTCGGCGATCATCGCATAGGTGGTATCCCCGGAGAGGAGGGCCTGGAGGGATTTCCGGGCCACCGTGTACCTGGCACCGGTCAGGAACTCCAGGTTCACCGCTTTCCCCGACTGGGAGAGGGCAGCCGTGCCCTCCACGCCGTCCAGGAAGATCCGCCAGTTCCTCCGGATCCGTTCGACCCGGGCCGGGACGCCTTCCCCCAGCAGGCCCTGGACCTCCCGGACCCGGATCCCGTAGCGTTCGCCATGGAGCCGGAGGGCCAGGATGCACTCCTCGTGGCCCGTGTCATCCAGGGCCAGGATCTTCTCCCTGACGATGTACCCCACGTTCTGCATGGCCGTCTGATTGTCCTCTGATCACACCAGTGGCCGGCAGGAGTATATAAACTCCCGATGTGCGCGGGGTGAAAGTGACCGGTCAGAGGAGGCCTGCGATACCCTCGGCGATGATCTGCACGGCGATGGCGGCCACGAACATCCCCAGGACCTTTGCCATGATCTCGATGACGAGGGCTCCCACCAGCCGCTGCAAGGTCCGGGAGTAGCGGAGCACGAGCCAGGTGGCAGCGAGGGAGATTGCGATGGCCGCCCCCACCAGGAGGATACCGTGGTCCCGGGAGAGGAGGAGCACAGTGGTGAGGGTGCCCGGGCCGCAGAGGAGCGGGGTCCCGATGACCACGCACGCAGCGTTATCCTTGCATGCCTTCATGTCACCCATGGCGAATCCCAGCACCTGCTGCATTCCCAGGAGGAAGAGGATGATCCCGCCCGCCACCTGGAAGGAGGCGATCGTAATCCCCAGCGTATCGAAGATCACGAAGTTGAAGACGAGGAACAGGTACATGAGGGCCCCGGCCACCCCGATGGCGATCCAGGCCTGGCGGGCCACGTACTCCTTTGCCTTCTCCTTCGTCATCTCCAGGAAGACCGGGATGGAGAGGAGCGGGTCCAGGATGATGAAGAGGGCGAACGCGCTGTAGAGCAGGGCTCCGATGGCGGGATCCATGTCCTTCCCACGATCATCTCCCCCGGCACGCTTAAAGCATGGCGCCGGAAGGTGGATTGCCGAGGGTGGCATCCCGGACGGATGACGAGGCGACTTCCGCTGCCCTGCATTCGATACCCTTATCAATTTTCAAAGTGCACCGGTAGTGCACGCGCCGATAGTGTAGTGGTTATCACTAGGCGTTGCCAACGCCTAAACCCGGGTTCGAGTCCCGGTCGGCGCACTCCACCTTAAGGATAAATGCGCACCCTCCCTGCGAATGTGTTGAAGAGATAAAAGTCTCGACCGGGGCGCTCCTTTTCCTTGTTCAAATTACATACGGGCTCTATTTGTAAAAAAGATGGTTCTCTCTCTCATTTTGTAAAGTATCAAACAGATTTGAATATGTACTGAATTGAACGAAGTTGAGGATAAGAAAAAAAACTTCCCACGTCCCTGTTTCTGTTGCAGCCCGGCCGGTGCCATGCAGGACTCACATCCCGAAAAAGGCGATGCCGGTCACTATTTATACCGGCCGGGGGCACTATCTGCATCTGAACCAATCGGTAATTGCCGTGCAGGGCAGGGATGTCCAATGAAAGATTCAGGGTATAGTATCGCCGTATTGTGTGTCGTTTTGGGTCTTGCATTCGCATGCGGCTGTTCCATGCGGGGGCCGGCAACAGACGCCGGCCTCCGGATCATCACGGAGGACTTTCCCCCGTTCAATTATGCCGGTGCTGACGGGAAGGCAACCGGGGAGGCCACAGAAGTGGTAAACGGCATTCTCGCCCGGCTCAACCAGACGGCTACCATCGAGATCCTGCCGTGGAGCGAGGGATACAGCCTCGCCCGTGCCGGGCCCCGCGTGGCCCTGTATTCAACCGGCCGGACGGATGAGCGCGAAAAGCTCTTTAAATGGGTCGGCCCGGTTGCGGCTGTTGATTATACGCTTTATGCACGAAACGGTTCCGGCCTGCAGATACGCAGCCTTGAGGCGGCAAAAAAGGCCGGGCG
>JAJRDA010000157.1 GCA_028678665.1 Methanomicrobiales archaeon
ACGCAGGGGGTCTCGGTCATGGCGGCGTACCCGATGTTCTCCATCATCAGGGAGAAGCCGGGGCCCGAGGTGGCCGTCATGGCCCGTGCCCCCGTCCAGGAGGCGCCGATGACCGCCGCCAGGGACGCGATCTCGTCCTCCATCTGGATGAAGACCCCCTTCCGCTTCGGGAGCTTCAGAGCCAGGTGCTCGGCCACCTCAGTGGAAGGCGTGATGGGGTAGCCGGCAAAGAACCGGCAGCCGGCGGCGAGGGCTCCCTCGGCGCAGGCCACGTTCCCCTGCAGGAACTCGGTGCGGGTCAAAACTCGATCACCACCTTCTGGCGCTCCCGGGGGGCCTCCTCGTCCCACCGGATCGCCTGGTCCGGGCAGATCATCTGGCAGACCCCGCAGAGGGTCCTGCCGTAGAGCTTCTGGAGCCGGCAGTTGGGGCACCGCTCCGGCCGGTCCAGGGCGGGGACCACGATGCCCCGCTCGTTGGGCTTCGTCCCCTCCTGGAAGATCCGGTACGGGCAGACCAGCTTGCAGAGGTTGCAGCCCTTGCACCGCTCCTCGTCGATGACCAGTTTCATGCCGGCTCCTTTCCCAAAGTGTTGGACAGCCGCTGGAATTGTTCTTTCGCTTTCTCCCCCACCTGTGCGAAGAGGTCGCCGCCGTGGGCGTCCATCCCCACCACCAGGGGGAGCCGGTCCAGCTCGATCACCCAGACGGCCTCGGCCATCCCCAGGTCCGCGAACTCCACCCCCCGGAGGCGCATCCGGGATGCGGCGAGGACGGCACACCCTCCGGTGAAGGCCAGGTACACGGCCCTCCCCCGCAGGAGCTCCCCCACCGCCGGGGACATCCCTCCCTTGCCGATGATCGCCCGGACGCCGGCGTCCAGCAGGAAGCCGGTGAACGCGTTCAATCGGGCCGAGGTGGTGGGGCCCGCCGCCAGGATCCGGTCCCCTGCCACCACCGGCCCGCAGTGGTACACTGCCGCCCCGCGGGGATTGAACGGGATCCCCTCCTTCCTCATCCGTTCGTGGGCCTCGTCCCGGGCGGTATACACGATCCCCGAGAGGGTGACCCGGTCGCCGGCGCGGAGGTCCCGCACCTCGTCCGAGAGGGGTGTCCGGAGGTTCACGGAGGCACCTCCACCACGCGGCCGGCCCTCCGGGCTGCCCAGCACTGGACGTTCACCGCGACGGGGAGTGAAGCCGTGTGGCAGGCCGCCGTCCGCACCTTCACGGCAAGGGCAGTCGTATCGCCGCCCAGACCCATGGGGCCGATCCCCAGGGTGTTCACCGCGTCGCAGAGCTGCTGTTCGAAGTCATCCATCGTGTCGACGGGGAGGAGGAGGGCTTCCTTGGCGAGCGCCGCCGCACTGTCAAAGGTCCCGCCGATCCCGACCCCCAGGATCACCGGGGGACAGGGCCTGCCTCCGGCGAGGAGCACCGTCTCGGCCACGAATCTGGGGATGGTCCCCGCTTCGGTGGGGAGGAGCATGCCGATCCGGGAGACATTCTCGGCGCCGGCCCCCTTGGGGAGCACCGTGATCCTGAGCTCGTTCCCCGGCCTGACATGGATCACAGGGATACCCGGTCCCGTGTTGTCACCGGTGTTCTTCCGGGTCAGGGGGTCCACCACGTTGGGACGGAGCGGCACTTCCCGGCTCGCCCGCCGGACCCCCTCGGCAATAGCCCGGTGCAGGTGGAGCGTGTAGGGGAGGTCTGAAGGAAGCGTCACGTACACGATGGGGACACCCGTATCCTGGCAGAGCGGTGCCTTCAGGTCTGCAGCGAGTGCAACGTTCGCGAGGATCTGGTCCAGTTCCCCCCGGGCCACCGGGTTCCGCTCCCGGGAGCGGGCCCGCTCCAGGGCAGCAATCACGTCAGGGGGCAGCCTCACCTCCGCCTCCGCCAGCGCATCGCGGGTTGCGCGGACGATGGCCTCAAAGACGGCGGGATCGGCGGGATCGCGCATCATATGGTGATGGGGGAGAACAGTATTTAACCTTGGTGAGGGAAAAGCCTCTGAAAAAGGTCTGGAATGGGGGGAAATGAAAGGAAAGAAGGGGAAATTCGGGATTTCAGTCTCCCTTCCGGTGCTCCTTCCGGTGCTCCTTCCCCTTCCTCTCTTCCTTCTTCTCCTCTCCCTTCTTCTCTTCCTTCTTCCCCTCTCCCTTCTTCTCTTCCGCCTTCTCCGCTCCCTTCTCTCCCTGCTCCTCTCCTTCGGCGGCTCCTTCGGCGGCCTTCTCCTCCTTCTCCGGCTCCGGCTCCTCCTCCTTCACGAAGGCGACCGGCCCGGTGATGGGCCCATGGACCTCGTGCTCCTCGAACACGATCCGGGAGGGGGTGGGGAGCTTATGGGCCCCGTGGCGGAGGGCGTCCTTGGCCTTCTCCTCCAGCTCGTGGAAGGTGAAGAGGGAGATGACCTTCTGGCCAGGCTTCACCCGGGCGGCGGTGCCGATGGGCTTCCCGAAGGCCAGGCGCATCCCCTCGGAGACCCGGTCCGCGCCGGCCCCCGTGGCCTGCTTGTTCTCCCGGAGCACGTGGTGGGGGTAGACCCGGAACTTCAGGCAGAAGTTCATCCGGCCCAGCTGTCCCATCAGCCTGCGGTTGATGGTGATGCGGGCGGCTTCCAGTGCCGTGTGCCGGATCTGGCAGCCCTCCTCGGCCACGAGCGCCAGCTCCAGCGGGAACTCCTGGTTCAGGTTTCCCATATCGAACGTTACAATCTTGGAACCGGGGACCCCACCCATGTATTCGCGCCTGGTATAGGCCTTCTTGGCAAGGTTCCGGTACATTCTGGCGGGTTTTCGCACCATGGCTCCTTCTCCTGATCAGACTCGCGTGCTTTATAAAATGGCGAGAGGGTTTAATAAAACTTCGGCTTCGGGACGTCCTTGAGGTGGTGGGTCGGAGGTTTCCGAGCAATGATATGAATGGTAACCCTGCCCGGCTCAGCCCATCCTCATCGGGGGGGGAGGGCGGACGGAAGGGGGCGAAAGCCCCTTCCCGGTCCCACCAGTAAGACATCGACTCTCCTGAACCGTCTTTCCGGGTTCCCTCACCGGTTCCCGGCCGCTTAATCGGCCGCCGAATCCGCCGAGCCATCGGCGATGAGGTCCAGGACGTGCCGCCGGATATCCACGAACTCGCGGCAGGTCCTGTCCCGGGGATGGGGGCAGTGGGTGACCGGAACAATCTCCCGGATCCGCCCCGGCCGCTCTGTCAGGACCAGGATCCGGTCGGCCAGGAAGACCGCCTCGTCCACGCTGTGGGTGACAAAGAGGATCGTCTTCTGGGTCTTCTCCCGGAGCCGGAGGAGCTCCCGCTGCATCACGTTCCGGGTCTGGGCGTCCAGCGCCCCGAAGGGCTCATCCATGAGGAGCACCTCGGGCTCGATGGCCAGCGCCCGGGCCACTGCCACCCGCTGCCGCATCCCCCCGGAGAGCTCGTAGGGGTAATGGCCCCCGAAATCCGAGAGACCGACGAGGGTGAGATACCGCTCCACTGCCCCGGCCCGCAGCTCCTTCGGCACCCCCTGAATCTCCAGGCCGAAGGCGATGTTCTCCCGGACGGTGCGCCAGGGGAAGAGGGAGTACTCCTGGAAGATCATCACGAGC
>JAJRDA010000158.1 GCA_028678665.1 Methanomicrobiales archaeon
CGTCTTTGCGCTCGCCTTCGTCCAGTACCTGGAATACCTGGTGCCGCTGGACCCGGCCGGCGCACTCGCGGTGAAGGCCGCCTTCCTCTTTCTCCTCACCGGCGTGAACATCCTGGGTGTGAAGGCGGCGGGAAGGGTGAACGATGTCCTGACCGTTGTGAAGCTCCTCCCCATCCTTCTGGTCGTGGTTGTTGGGCTTGGTTTTTTCGTCCTGCACCCCGGGCCGTTTCTCGCCAACTACTCTCCGTTTCTTCCCCTGGGACTGGACGCGCTGGGGCCCGCGCTGGTGCTGGTCTTCTGGGCGTACGTGGGGTTTGAACTGGGGACCCTCCCTGCCGGGGAGGTGCGGGATCCGGCCAGGACCATCCCCCGGGCGCTCGTCAGCGGGATAGCCGTCGTCACCCTCTTCTACCTCTCCACGAACTTCGTGGTCTACGGGATCATTCCCTGGCAGCAGCTGGCAGTGACGGCGACCCCCCTGGTCCTCGTGGGCGTGGTGCTCCTGGGCTCCGCAGGGGGGCTCCTCATGTCTGTCGGTGCCCTCTTGTCGGTATCAGGATCGGACGAGAGCGGCATCCTGGGATCCGCACGCCTGGCCTATGCCATGGCCATCGATGGTCTCTTCCCCCGCGCCTTTGCCCGGCTCCATCCCCGGTTCGACACACCGTGGGTCGTCCTGGTCTTCGAGGGACTGCTGGCGTTTATCCTTGCCAGCTTCTCCGGCATCCGGTCCCTGATCTCCTTCTCGGTCTTCACGATGGCCTTTGCGTTCCTTCTCACCTGCTGTGCCCTCGTGGTCCTGTCACGGCGCGGGAAGCAGGGATTCCCAGGGGAGCGGGTCCTTCCCTGGGCGGGGATGGCCATCTGCCTGTACCTCATGTACTCCACGACCCTGTTCGACAAGATCGCAGGGAGCCTCGTGATCCTGGCAGGGATCCCCCTCTATGTCTCCTTCTCGCCGAAAGCGGATATCACCCACCTCAAGGAACTGTTCGTCTCCGAGGAGGCCATCTTCCTGCGGAGGATGCAGCAGAGGGAGCGGTTCCTGGCACATTTCCTGCGCCTGGTCCACCGGCTGGGGAAAACAGTGGCCGGGTGGATGTAGCGGGGATTCCACCGGTCACCGTGCCGCAGGAACGGGGCGTCGTCTTCTCCCGGGCGCCCCTTTCCCCGGGGGGATGAAGGCAATCTCACTGCGGGAGAGGAAAAAGGCTTCTCCGCAATACAGGGTATGGGGCAGAAGGGATGAGATAAAAAAAGGGGCTTACCCTGCAGTGGCGAGGCGCACCACGTCGTCGATGGTGGAGACGTACTGCACCGGGATCCCGACCTCCCTCTGCAGATAGCCTGCGGTATCAATCTCTTCCGGAACCTGTTCAATGAAGGTGAACGCTCCCACCTGCCGTTCCCGCTCCACGTACCGCACCATCACCCGGTTCTCCTCCGGGAGGAGGAGCAGCCGCTTCCCCGCATCCTTTGACGCCTCTGCTTTCTCCAGGACACCGCCGATAGCACCGATCCTTCCGTCTTCGTCAATGGTACCGGTGAGCGTGACACGGGGGTCCAGCTGCAGTCCCTGGATGTCTGCGATGGCCAGGAGAGCCATCAGCGCCCCTGCCGACGGGCCGTCCACGGCAGGCACCTCGCCCGGTGCCTCGATGGAGAAGATGAAGTCGCTGGCCGAGAGGTTGGCCCCGGTCCGGACCCGTGCGACTTCCACCGCGGTGTTGGCCGCGTCCTGGAAGACGATCCCCATCAGCGGGACGGTCCGGACGAGGACCCTCCCCTTCCCTGCCACCACCTCTGCGGTGATGTTCATCATGGACCCCTCCTCCACCACCCGGCGACGCGCGAACGGGAATTCCCCCACCACCTCGATCCGCTGCGCAACGGCCGGAGCCTGCAGGGTGGCACTGCCGGAGGATACGGGAAGGGCCGATACGGATCGCAGGCTGGCCAGCTCCTGACGGACCTGCTGCAGCTCACGCTGGAGTTCCCCCGCGGTCTCCCGGGCGTCTGCCAGGTCCTGCTGGAGTGCAACCTGCTCCTGCTCCAGCTGGACGATCCTCCTTCCCGGGGTGAGAACCCCCTCAGGCAGCGGAGCCACCAGGGTGAGGAGATAGAGGTTCGCCAGCACCGAGAGGACCAGGAGCACTGCAATGAACCTGCCGGCCTTCATGAAAAGGAGGTCGGTGCCCGTACCTCTTACGCCTTTCCCGCAAGCTTGATGAGATCTCTGCGGACACGCGGGCGGATCATCCGGTCCGCGCAACCCTTTCCGGTGGGCGTCTCCCGAATATCGTCGGGGCAAAATCGCAGGATATATATAGAAACATTCTCTTATTCCCGGGATGAGGTGAACAGTATGGGAATGATTCAAGAATTCATGGATTTCCTGAAGGAATACAAGGTGGTTGCCCTTGCCATCGCCTTTATCATTGCTGCGGCAGCGACCACCCTGGTATCGTCCTTTGCCAATAACATCATCATGCCCCTGATCGCGCCGCTGATGGGTTCGGTGGACTGGAAGACGGCCGTGATGCAGATAGGCCCCTTCAAGTTCACGTACGGGCAGTTCCTGGCCGACCTGATCAACTTCATCATCATCGCGTTTGTCGTCTTCATGCTCGCGAAGATGGTGCTGAAGGAAGACAAGGTCACGAAGAAGTGATACGCAGTACTCTGCGTGAAGTAAAAGTAACCATAATGGGGAAAAAACCCCATCCCTTTTCACCCATTTCAGATTAACCTGACATTCCCTGATTTCCGTTCCGGATATGGCCACCAACTCCTACCGGGTCTGAAAAGAACCCCGGTAGGGCGGCAGGAATTCATGTTCAGGTGTGCAAATACCCCACATATGACTGAAAACTCAGGATCCCCATCATCCAAAGGATGGGAATATACCAACATTGAAAAGTTGTATTTTTCTCCTAAAATTATGGTGGAGAATAGATTACCTCATCCATCCTTGCCCCAGATTCGGTTGTAACGGTATAATAATAGAATATATTGACATCAAACGACGGCGTTTCACCCACTCCCAAGTTAATCGCCATACCCGGTCCAATAAATCTAGTTTGGTAACATCTATGCCACGCAAGTTCTGAATCCTTGACTAGGAGACGGGGTCCGCCAATGCTTCCCACGCTGCTTATCGCCAGATAATCTCCGTAACCCCAGTTTCCGGGTCCGTTACAAATGTAGACCCCGAATTCTGCAGCGTTATTTTCATCGGGTAAGGTAACACTAGCCAATGTATACTGCTTTGATGGTTGTAGGGTTCCAGCATCAAACGTGACTTCATTGTATCTCGTTAACATCTGGATTCCATTACCCGCAGCGTCGAGTTTCTGATTAATCGTGTCAGTGGTCGCTTTAATCGTTGTCACATCGGTCGAGATCGCATCAACATCGGTTTGAACTGCATCAAGTTTTTCATTCGCCGTCTCAGTAGTAGTTTTAATCGTTGTCACGTCGGTCGAGATCGCATCAACATCGGTTTGAACTGCTGCTAGGTTAGTCAGAAGTGTATCCACCTTTGCCTGGATATCCATAACGATATTGA
>JAJRDA010000159.1 GCA_028678665.1 Methanomicrobiales archaeon
CCCATACCGGTGTGGATCGCGGGAATCTGGTTACCCTTCTGGCCGCGGCCGCCGTCGTTTCGATGGTCCTCCTCCTCGCACATTCCCTCCTCATCCCCCCCACGGTACGTGTAACACCGGAACCCACACCGATACCCACCCTCCCCCCTGCCACTCCCTCGCCCTCTCCGCCTCCTCCCACTCCCGCAGCTACCCCGCAGGGGATCACCCCTACCCGGATCACCTACACCGGCCAGTTCTCCTCGTATCCGGTCCTGTTCATCCCGTCAGACATGAGCCCCTACGGAGCACCCGATGCCCCCTGGCAGTTCAATTCGTCAGTCCGGTTCGCGTACCTGGAGGAGTCCCATGGGGGGTTCACCACGATCTTCACGGTACCCTACCGGGTCTGGAGAATCAACTGCACGGTATCTGCGTGGCGGAGCCCGGAGGAGGCCCATCTCCGGCTGCTGCTCGTCGATGCGGAGACGGGCACCCCCCTCGAGGGCATCGAGGTGCGCAACCCAGGAACAGTCGTGAAGAATGTGCAGAGCCGGTTCCGGCCGCTCTACCTGATCGTCTCCACCGAGCAGGTGGACCGGGTCTTCATCTCCCTGGAAACACCTGCGGACTTTCTCTGAAATGGCACGCGGATCCTCCCGGGAACCGCGGCTCCTGCAGGTTACCGGGATGAGAGCCGTTCCACCGTGACACGGACCCGGTCACCGGGCTGGAGTCCGTGCCCCCGGGGAACATCGATGTTGAACCAGAATGCATCCCCTGAGGACCCATCCTGCGCCATCAGGCAGTCCCGCTCATTGCTGACCTGGGCGATGAAATCAATGGTGGCCGTGATCTGGAGGGCGGGAGGCATAAAAAGAGGTCGGGAAGATCAGCATCAGATGGCCCGGGAGGTGACGAGCCAGGTGGTGCTGTTGGAGTAAGACCAGCGGATGATATTCAGTTCCTCGCAGATATCGGCGAGGATCCCCATGTTGGTCCCCACCTCCTTGGGGGAGAGGCCCAGTTCCTTCGCAATGTACTTGGACTTGAAGTAGTGCTTCCCCCGCCGGAGGCCGGTGAGGAGATAATACAGTATCTTGCGCTGGGTATCGTTGTAGTGTTCCCGAATCCGGTTACCTGCGGACATTTCCTCGTCTCCGGAGTTAGTCATTTCATATCTCCTACACAATATATGAAGATTGCTATTTTATTCTGAAAGGTTTTAGAGTGGTTTGGGTGTATCTGCTGGCGCAGAAGGGCTGGTTCCGGTTGGCCCGGCCAGGGGGGCGCGGGCAATCTTCGCAATGAGGGCTTCCATCACCATTTCGCGCATTCCTTCCACGAATTTGATGGATCCCACCACCAGGTGCCCCCCGCCGCTGACCCCGCCGCCGCGGATCTCGTCCCTGAGCTCCCGGACCATCCGGGGGATATTCATGAGGACGCCCCGGGACCGGAGGACCGCGAAGTCCGGGCCAAACCCGATGGTCACCACAGGGGTTCCCGGGTGCTGCTGGATCAGGCGGTCATGGACCTCGCCGGAGGTCTTCCCCGGTGGCGGGAACGTGAACTTATGGGCATGCAGCTCCACGTCCAGCAGGAAGAGGTGCACCCCGTTTTCCAGCACCCGCGGCGACACATGGGGCATCGATGCCGCAAGCTGGTCGGCGATGGCAGCATTCGCCCCCTCCACCAGGTGGGCCAGGAGCTTTGCGTGGCGGGCCGGGTGTGCGGAGAGATCCAGCAGGTCCTTCACGAGTTCCCTCCCGTCGTTGAACCGGAGCCAGAACTGGTTGTAGTCCAGCGCGAGCGCGATCTCCTTGCAGTGGTCCTCGGAGTACCCGTCCTTCACGAGGGCAAGATACTTCCCCCGCTCCGGAGCCTCGCTGCGGTCACCCACGGCTGAGACAGCCGGGAGGTGCAGGATCCGCCCCTCCACCGCGGGGTTCACCATCCGTGCGATCTCGGTACCCAGCATCCCCGTGGTGATCCCGTAATCCCCTCCCACGTGGTAGGGGTTCACGTGGCCGGCGAGATAGGGATCCACCACCGTGTCCGGGTGGTGGTGGTCCACGACCAGCACGGTGAGGCCGTACACCGCCGCCATCCTCAGCGAAGGGATGTCCTCCTCCGTGGAGCCGTTATCGGCGAGAAGGATCAGGGGCAGCTTCTGGCCGTACCGGACGAAGTCCTTCAGGGCAAAGTCCAGGTCCCGGGTGATGTCCTCGATCTCGTAGAAGGGTGCCTTCGAAGGAGACCGCTTGAAGAGGAAGAAGTCGGCGTCGTGCTCCCCGCCGTTCTCACGGATCAGGGAGACCACCGCCTGCTCGATGGCCACCGCCGCGCAGATCCCGTCGGCGTCCGCGTGGTGCCGTACCAGGATGGGCTGGCCCAGGAACACCGCCTTCCGGAGGGCCGCCGCGACATGGAGCATCGGAACACGGAGCTTCTCCAGCACCGGGCTCTCCACGAGAAACGGTCGCTCTACCGGGGTGGCCCGCTCTGTCAGGGCTGCATCGATGGCACCCCGGACCCGGTCCGCCTCCTCGCCCTGCAGCACCGCGAGGCCCGAGACCTCCACCTGGAGCTGGCTGTTGCGCTGCATCACCTCGCCATGGATGGAGACGATGTCCCCGAGCTGTACCTCGGGATACGCCCGTACACCGGCCTCGATAAAGGCAGCAGCATTGACAGTCCCGTTCCCGTCCACCAGCGTGAAGATCGTGGGGCCGCCGGTCTGCTTGATCTGGGCCACCTCTCCCTCGACCCGGACCATCCTCCCGATGTACTTCCCCAGGTCCCGCAGCTGGACCCCCGCCGTCTTCTTCAGCACCACCTCGGTGTGGTACAGGGAGGGGGTCACCTCCTCGAGATCGATGTTCCCGTTGGGCCTGATGGTGCGCACCCGTACGAGCACCGAATCCTGCTCATTGTGACGGGTCTTCACATTGGACTTGTGGATCAGCCCCTTCACCCGGTCGTTCAGGAGGACGAAGCTTCCGAAGGGGGCAAACCCCTGGACCTTCCCGCTGTAGATCTTCCCCTCCTCCACGTCCCCGACGTCGCATGCCGCGCCGAGCCGGTACACGATGATCCCGGTATCCCCATCCATCGCCGATCGCCTTCCTGCAGTACTGTACCGTGCTCTTCCCTCTTATTCTATCTCTCAGGGAGGATCCTGGTTTCAGGAGAATGACTCGTCTGGCCATGGGTGGCGGGAGGGGGAGACCCCCTCCCGGCCCCTCCCCCATGAGGATAGTCAGCAGTTCGGTGGATACCCGGAAAGATTCAGCTGAGGGGATAACACCGGCGGGGGATGCCCACGCGGCGGGGGCGGGGAGCCCCCGAGAGCGTCTCAATAGACGTACGGTGAAGGATAATACCGACGTGAATTGATCCATGAAAACCGCGAGCGTCGCAGACACTTTTTCTCCATCATCAGTCCCGGAACGGGATCTCCCGCATCGTGAGATCGGCAGGGGCAATGATCTCACCGGAGAAGTACTTCTTCGCATCCTGCAGGTGCGCAGCGGGGGATGTGTAGCGGGGGGAGAGGTGTACGAGGGCCAGGCACCGGG
>JAJRDA010000160.1 GCA_028678665.1 Methanomicrobiales archaeon
GACCCCTGCGTCATCATCACGACGAGCGGCATGCTGAACGGCGGGCCCGTGATGGAGTACCTGAAGGGGCTCTCCCCTGACCCCCGGAACGCGCTCGTCTTTGTCGGGTACCAGGCGGAGGGGACCATCGGAAGGAGGATCCAGAAGGGGTGGCGCGAGGTGCCGCTGGGCGGCCGGGAGACGATCGCCATCAGCCTGGAGATCTTCACGGTGGACGGCTTTTCCGGCCACTCGGACCGCAGGGAGCTTGTGAACTACGTGGGCCACCTGCAGCCCAAGCCCGAGAAGATCTTCACCATCCACGGTGATGAGAACAAGACCATCGATCTCGCCGTTTCCCTCCACAAGCGGTTCCACATCGAGACCCACTCCCCGATGAACCTGGAAACCTACCGCATGATCTGACATGCCGCGGAGGTTCCCGCTCCACCTCGGGATCTTCGCGGTGATGGCCCTCTCGAACGCCATTGTCCCCATCCTCCCTTCCTACGGCACAGGCCCCTTCTTCCAGTCCGCCATCTACGCGGCCTACTTCCTGGGCGCTTTTGCGACCGTCATCCCGGCGGGAATGCTCTCGGACCGGGTCGGCCGGTTGCCGGTGATCCGGGCCGGCCTTCTCCTCACCCTCCTCGCCGGCGTGCTGATCCTGGCCTTCCCCTCGCCCTTCAGCGTGCTGGGGGCCCGGGTCCTGGAGGGGGTGGGGGCCGGCCTCTTCGTGGCCGCAGGGATGGCGCTCGTCAACTCCCAGCCGGACCATGAGTCCCTCTCCGGTATCTTCATGGGTGCCCTGAACGCAGGCCTCGTCGTGGGCCTCCTCGCCACCGGTTCTATCGACCGGGCCATGGACAGGGAGACCGGGGGCATCCTCCTCTTCACGATCCTTTCCGCGGCTCCGCTCCTGTTCACGATCATTCTCGTCGAGGATGCGACCCTCCGGCGGCCGGAAGCGGCGTTCCCGCAGCTGATCCGGGACTACGTCTGGCTCTTTCTCTCGGCGGTGATCCTGGTGGGGATGACCGGCGCCGTGACCGCCATCTATCCCGGGTTCACCGGCGGGGATCCGGCGGCCCTCGCTACCGCCCTCGCCCTGATGCACCTGGCCACCATCGGGGCCGTCGTCGTGGCTTCCCGCCTGCACCTCCCGCCGGTTCCGACCCTCCAGGCCGCGTCCCTTGCCATGGTGGCCGGCATCCTCGCGGTCATGGCAAGCCCTCTCGCATTTCTCGCGGTCGGCGCCATCGCGGGTGTCGTGATGATCGCCCAGATGGCCTTCCTCGGTGCCACCGGCTTCCGGCAGGGGCGGGTCATGGGGCTCTACAATGCCTCCAGCTACCTGGGCATGACGATTCTTCCCGCCCTCGCCGGTATCACGGCGGAACACCTCTCCTTTACCGCGGCGTTCCTGGCGGTGGCGGCACTGAACCTGGTAGTCACCGGGACCATCGGCAGGTGCGCGTGCCGGCTGCCGCAGTCGCAGAAGAACTGACCCCCGCGGGGACTGGCGATGCCGGGTCCGGGGATCACACTCCCGGCCAGAAGAATACTTCTGAATGTCGGAGGTTACGTCGCAGAGGACTATCCTTGCGGGGTAGGACCGAAAGGGGCCTTTCGCCCCCTCCCGTCGCCTTCCCCGATGAGGATAGGACGACGGGAGATTACTTCCGTCTCTCTCCCACCAGTCCCCCGGGCACCCTCACCCCGAAGCTGGCAGGATCCCTGCCTCAGTTCCGGCGGGGTCCGCCCGGTCCCTTCGCCGGCCGTCTCGACGGTGCCCGGTCACCACCGTCCGGCGGAAGGAACTCGACGGAGGATTGCCGGTCCACCAGCAGGTTGAAGGCATCGTGGGCAGGGTTGCGCCGCACCAGCACCTCCCGCAGGATCACCAGCCGTCCGTACCCTGCCCGGGAAAGCCTCCCGTACAGGGCACGGCGGTGGGACGGGATCATGGCGTAGACCGGTTTCATCGCGGTCCCGTCGCAGAGCTTGTACACATGGTAGTCCCGGTTCCCCAGGTCGCCGGACATGAGGGCCGCCGCCACGCTTACCCGCCTCCCGAGCTTTCTCCCCAGCCGGGAGAGGCGAAGGATGCCTGGGCCGGCACGGAGATGGTACTTCGGGACGGTTTCCCCCCGGGTACCCAGCACCGCATAGGAGTACTTCAGGTCCGTGTTCAGGTACCGGTAGGATTCGCTGCCCTGCCCGATCCAGGCCATGAGCCGCGTGGGCCGGATGGGCGCCTCTTCCCGGAAGGTCCAGCACTCCGTGCCGGGGCACGACCCCCCCCAGGGGAAGACACAGGGGGCCAGCAGGGAGAGGCCTTCCCGGGCGAGGATTGCCACCACCCGCCGGAGCATGGTGGAGTTGGCCAGGTCCGCGGGCTCCACGAGCAGGATGGTGCCCCCCGGAGCCAGGCGGCCGCTCACACTGCAGACGATGTTGGCCCGCTCCTGATCCGTGAGGTCCGGCAACTCGTTCAGCACGTTGGAGAAGACGATCAGCTCAAAGGGGCCCGGGAGATCCCGGGTTTCCAGTTCGCGGATATCGGAGGGATGGGGTTCCCTGACCCGGATCCGGACCTCGCCGCGGGCGAACGGGGGGACCAGGGCCTGGAAGGCCTCCCGGTGCTCGAGGGAAGGTTCAATGGATGTTACCTCCAGGGAACCGGCCCCTGCCTGCCGGTACCATTCGATGAGGGCCAGGGGCACCACCCCGGGCCCGGTACCCACGTCCAGCACCCGCAGGTGGGCCTTGACAGGTCCGGCCCGGGCCAGGTCATCGAAAAGGTGGAGGGTCTGGAAGTAGACGACCGGGAAGTGGTAGGCCAGGTACGCCATCACCTGGTAGCCGGCCCGGTAGCTGATCCGGCGATCGGCGCCCTCCCGCCAGTACTCCCCCTTCTGTGCCCGGATGGCGGTCCGGATCCGCTCCCGCACCATAGGATCGTCCCAGGGCTTCCCTGTTTTCCGGCCGATGTACTCTTCCACCAGGCGCTGCAGGGGTTCCGGCACCGCGCGGGTACGGAAGAGTTCCCGCAGACGCCGATCGCCTTCCGGTGAGATCCTGAGGGGCAGGGGGGCAATATCGGGCGGGGGCGCCGGTTCTCCCTTCATCGGTGTACGGATCTGGCGCCCGGGCATATGAACCATGGGGGGACCAATGGAATGCGCGGAGATTCCCTCACAAATTTCTACGGCGGGTTTAAAACCAGATGGGCGGACGCTCTCGGGGGCTGCCGCCCCCCCGGCCCCTGAGTTGTCCTTTCTCAGAGGATGACAAGGGATTAGATTTTTGTACTTCTCCTGGCACGCTCTTCTGGGGCTCCGCCCCCGCCGCGTGGGCATCCCCCGGGGAGGATGGGGTGATCTTCGGTTGAACCGACCTGGAGAGACATCACCACGGGGGGGGCGCCCACGCGGCGGGGGGGGCCCGTGGGGTCCCCCCCTGGAGCGTCCCCCCCCCCCCCACCCCTCCGGGGGCCGGTCTCCCCCCCCCCTGGTATTACCCGGGGTCCCCTGGGCCTCGGCCCGGGGGGGGGGGGTGA
>JAJRDA010000161.1 GCA_028678665.1 Methanomicrobiales archaeon
AGGCGATGCTGGTTTATTCAGGGAGAAACCGGCGGGGGGTGCCCACGCGGCGGGGGCGGTGAGCCCCCGAGAGCGTCTCACCAGTAATCGGTGTATTGGAAATACCGTCTCCCCATCGGTGAGGAATACAACAGGAGAGGCGCTGCGGGTGCGGCGTGAAAGGATACGCTCACGTCAGACGTGAACAGAAAAAAGAGTGAATGAGACTGGTTCCGCAGGTTACTCGGGCTTGCTGATGAGCTTGGTCTTGGAGACCTGGACCCCGTCCTTCTTGTGGGGTTTCCGGATCACCGCGTCCATGCCCTTCTCCAGCTCCCGGGCCTGGTCGCACAGGTCGGCGGCCATGCGCATCATCTCGTGGGCGCTCGTCACGATGGGAACATAGTCTGTGTACTCCTTCGTCATGAAGCAGCCCTTCACGTTGACACCAGCGACCGCCTGGGCGATCTCGTACGCCGCACGGGCCTTGGCCCAGGCATACGGGTTCGTGAACTCGCCCTTCGTGGCAGAGTCAGAGGAGACAACCACCTTGGGCAGCACCAGGGCATCGCCCTTCTTGCCGGCCTTCACCTGGTCGATGACCTTGTCCAGCTCCACCTGCAGCTTGCGGAAGGCACCGGTGACGGCGAGCACCTTGATCAGGTTGCCGTTGTAGTCCGCCATCTCGATGGGGTCCAGGAACTCGCGGCGGGCCCCGATCATGGCGTCGGCCTTCATGATGATGTACCCGAACTTGGAGGCCTTGATCTTCTCCCACTCCTCCTTCTTCGTGGTGACGTCATCGGTGATGATGATGCAGGGGATACCTGCAGCGAGAAGGGCTTCGCGGGCTCCGGTGGGGCCGGGAAGGACCCCGTTCGGGGAGACCACAATGGCAAAGTCCGGTTTCCAGGCCTTCATGTTGGAGACCACGCGGTCAATGTCCTCGGGCTGGAGCTTCGTCCCGCTGGTGGCCATGAACGTCTGCATGTCCTCCCGGTCCGCCCGCTCGTCCAGCAGCAGCTCGGCCATCACACCGCTAGCAATATTGCCCAGTTTGGCAACTCCTACCTTTACGACCATTCTTTTTCACCTCAGAGGTTGGATAACACCGTAATATCACCCATCTGAACGATAAAGATTGTGAAATCTCTGCCTCCGTGGCACGCCCCGGAAACCCCCGGATCCATCGGGTAAGCGAAAAAGGTTTACGTAACCTGTGATATAATATAATCCCGATGAAGGAAGGTTTACTCACGGACCGGCAGAAAGAGGTCCTCCGGTACCGGAAGAAGGGGCTCACCCAGCAGCAGATCGCAAACATCATCGGCACGTCGAAAGCGAACGTCTGCACCATCGAGAAGGCAGCCATCGAGAACATCCAGCGGTCCAAGGAGACCCTGGAGTTCCTGTACACCCTCGATGCCTCCCACCTCTGCACGATCAAGAGCGGCACCGACCTCCTGGACGTGGCCAAGCTGATCTACGCCGAGGCCGAGAAGATGGGGATCAAGGTGAAGTACGACACGATCTCCCTCATCAACCACATGAGGGACTCCAATCCCGAGCGGTTCAAGGGGCGGTACGTGCGGGAGGACGTGGAGGTGTACATCAACGACGACGGTGAACTCTACTTCGGTTGAGCCGGAGGCTCACCTCCCGGGCCGGTCGCATCCTCGCGTGTGAGCCCCCGCCTTCCGTCTTCCTCCCCCCCTCCTCCCGGTCCTGTGGATGTTCTTCTCCTGAGGGGCTTTTCGGTCCACCGGGGATAACAATATTTATATTCACTTCGATGCAAGTGTATAGGAAGCCGCCTGGAGTTGTTCCCTGGCATGCGGGATATTCCGGCCCCTCTCAGGGCCTGAAATCGTCCCTGCGCCACGGAAACACGCACCCATCGTGCGACCAGGCCTCCGGGTTCGGGGGCTGGCAATGGCTCCGCCGTGGCTCAATGAGTGGAGTTGCGCACACCGCGCTGTGCGCAACGGGATGACAGAAGACGGATCTGATCCCTCCGCAGGGCCTCCGTTCGTGCAACGTGCCCCGTATCCGCTGCCCCCGGGCAGCCGGTACGCGGAAGGGTTTCAGGATCTCTTGGCGAGACGGGGATATCCGGCGCACACCGGATCGTTCTTGAATCCCGGTTCCGGGAACAGAGCCCGCCCCTCGAGACGGGGCGTGATCCTCCTCCCATCGCACCATACACCGGGGCGGCGGGGCCTCCTGAGAGGCTCCGGTCGTTCCGGATCAAGGCGAACGCGTAGAGGATTGGAGAAACCATGGCAAGATCAAGAAACCCACGGAAGGGTTCCCTGGCCTACAGCCCGCGGAAACGTGCCAAGAGCCAGGTCCCTGGCTACAAGTCCTGGCAGGACCTGAAAGGGGCACCGTTCCTGCAGGCCTTTGCAGGCTACAAGGTGGGGATGACCCATGTGGTCATGGTGGATGACCACAAGAACAGTCCCACCGAGGGGAAGGGCATCGTGGTTCCGGTGACGGTCGTCGAGGTCCCTGCCCTCAAGGTGGCAGCGCTGCGGGCCTACACCACCGGAACCTTCGGCCCGAGGGCATACGCCGAGGTCTGGGCCGAGGCCCTGGACGGGGCACTGGACCGGCGCCTGACCCTGCCCAAGACCCATGACCGGAGCAGGCTGCTCGATCAGATCGGGAAAGGGATCGAGACCGGCGACGTGACCGACCTCCGGGCCCTGGTCCACACCCAGCCGGGTGTGGTCACCGGGATCCCCAAGAAGGCACCGGATCTCATGGAGATCCGGATCGCGGGGGACGATCTGGCAAAGAGGTTCGCGTATGGCACCTCGATCCTGGGCCAGGAAGTGAAGGTGGACACCGTCGTGAAATCCGGGCAGTACGTGGACATCACGGCTGTCACCAAGGGCAAGGGTACCCAGGGACCGGTGAAGCGCTGGGGTGTCAAGCTCCGCAAGCGCAAGCACCGGGTGGGCCGTGCCCGCCACGTCGGGACGCTGGGGCCCTGGCACCCGCACCACATCCGCTGGCAGGTGCCGGCGCTGGGCCAGATGGGGTACCAGCAGCGGACCGAGTTCAACAAGAGGGTGCTCCGGATCGGCGACAACGGCGGCGAGATCACGCCGGACGGCGGTTTCCTGCACTACGGCCTGGTCCGGAACCCGTACCTGCTGATCAAGGGATCGATCCCGGGGCCGGCCAAACGGCTGATCCGGATCCGGCCCGCCGTGCGGCAGGGTGAACACAAGTTCCGGACTCCGGCGATCGAATTCGTGTCGGTGGAGTCCAAGCAGGGGTGACGGGCGATGAAGGCACAGGTAAGGACACTGAAAGGATCAGTGAAGAAGAAGATCGAACTCCCGCAGGCATTCTCCGAGGAGTTCCGGCCTGACCTCATCAAGCGGGCAGTCCTGTCCCTGCAGTCGAGGAGGCTGCAGCCCCACGGGTCGCACCCGTACGCGGGGGTGCGGACCTCTGCCCACTCCTGGGGGAGCGGGCGGGGCGTGTCCCACGTGCCCCGGATCAAGAAC
>JAJRDA010000162.1 GCA_028678665.1 Methanomicrobiales archaeon
GACGGATCAGCTCGATGGGCAGCATCTCCCCGTCGGAGAGCAGCGTGTGGGTATGGAGGTCATAGGAGCCCTTCATTGCTTCACCTCCAGCTTCCCGGCCACCTTCCGGAGCAGGGATTCCTTGGAGTTCTTCCACTCGGCCACGATCCTTCCCTCTTTCTTGAACCAGTGGGCCGGGTGGGATTTCGGTTCCTTCCGGTGTTTGATCCCGCACCGCTTCACCGCCCGCTCCAGGTCCTCCATGGTGGGCCCCTTCACCGCCATCCCCCGGGGGACCCGCCTTCCATCGCCCCGCGCGAGACCCGCGTCAAAGTAGCAGGGGTACAGGATCCGTTCCGGCATCCCCTCACCCTTCTTCTTCCCGGCACCCTTCTCCTTCACCTCCTCCTTCTCCTTTGACGCTCCCTTTCCCATCACTGCCCCTTTCCCCTTCCCGGCAGCCTTCATACCTGTACCTGTGGGGTGTGAACCTATAAACCGATTCGCGATCCACCTGTATGCATGCACCACATCGACCTTCACCTCGAGAAGGATATCACCGAGGCGAATACCCGGATCGCCGACGGCAACCGGGAACTCCTGAAGAGGCACGGGGTGAAGGCCTTCGATCTGCTGGGTGCCATCGGGTCCGGGAAGACCGCCCTCATCGAAAAGATCGTTCCGCTGCTCCGGGCCCGGGGCCTCGCGGCAGGCGCGATTGCCGGTGACGTGTACGGGGACGATGACTTCCAGCGGATCCGGGCGCTGGGCATCCCGGTGGTGAACGTGAACACCGGGAAGGAGTGCCACCTGGACGCCCACCTGGTGGAGCATGCCCTCCACGACCTCCCGCTGGATGATATTGACCTCCTCTTCATCGAGAACGTCGGGAACATGGTCTGCCCCACGGACTTTGCCCTGGGAGCGGAGAAGAGGATCGTGGTCGTCTCTTCCACCGAGGGTGACGATGTGGTGAACAAGCACCCCATGATCTTCCGGAGCTCCCACCTGGGTGTGATCAACAAGGTGGACCTGGCGCCGCTCGTGGGAGCTGACCTGGACAGGATGGAGCGGGACATGCACCGGTACCACCCCGGTATGCCGGTCTTCCGGACCAACCTGAAGACCGGCGAAGGGGTGACACCCCTCCTTGACGCCCTCCTCCGGTGAGCGGAGAGGTTAAATAGCATTCCATCGAATGATAAAGAACCAGATTCCATGAGGAAAGGAGCGGGGTGATTCTATACTCTGGCAGGGTCGATCAATCCGGCGGGAGACAGGCGGCAGGAACCGGCCGCTGCGCCGGAAGAAGCGGTTTGAGATCGGGCGTGCACCCACTGATACCACTATCGGCGAGGACCGGATCCGGAAGATCCGCACCCGTGGTGGCAACGTGAAGATCCGGGCGCTGCGGGCCCAGTACGCCAACGTGGCCAACCCGAAGGACGGCACCAGCCGCCGGGTGAAGATCGAGACGGTGGTGGAGAACCGGGCAGACCCCAACTACGTCCGGAGGAACATCATCACACAGGGTGCGATCATCCGGACGGAAGCCGGGAAGGCAAGAATTGTCTCCCGGCCCTCGCAGGACGGCGTGGTGAACGCCATCCTTCTCGAGTAGAGACCCCATCCTTTTTTACCCTCCGCTCCCCCCATAGGATACTGATGCGGAGAATCTATTACCGGTTTCCCACCACCTACGATCTGGACTTTGACCTCCCCCACCCCCTCGGGGAGGTGCTCCGGTGCCTCCACCGGCTCCATGACTCCCACAGCACCTACCGGCGGGGGAGCGAGCTCGTGAAACGCCAGATCCTCGTGCAGCTGGCCACGAACCGGATGAACTTCGAGATGCTGGACGCCCTCCCGCCTTTCGAGGACACCGTCACGGAGACCGCGGATCTCCGTCTGATCCTCCACGACACCATCCTCTCCGGCCAGGGACGGTTCCCCCTTTCAGAGAACATCTTCCTCCTGCGGGTGGAGGACAAGGGTCAGCACTGCGAGTGCATGGTGGTGCGCGAGGGGGACCAGGGATCCCTGGACGCGACCACAGTACGGGACCTCCTGAAGGGTGCCTGCCCGTGAGCCTTCCTGTCACCGTGGCGGCACCCTTCAAGCACACGAGAAAGGACCGCCTGAAGAAGAGCGAGTTCGTCTTCTATCTGGCGATCGACCGGAAGTGGATGAGCCGGGAGGAGGCCCACCGGGTGCTGGATCGGGCAGCGCAGGAAGGTCTCCTGGAGGTCACCACCGATGGATGGGTGCGGCCCCTCCTGGACCTCTCCGCGGTCACGGTGCCGGTGGGCTTCAGGCCCTCCTCCCGCATCCTGGAATCGGTGCAGCCGTACCAGGAGCTGATCCAGAGGATCGCAGGGAAGGACGGGCTCTCCCCCGCCCAGGTCACCGCTGAGGTGAACCGGGTGATGGAGGAGGAGTTCGACGGGAAGATCCGGGTGGAAGCAGCGGTTACGCTCGTCGCAAAACGCCGTGGCGTCCCCTTCGAGGACCTGCGGGAACGGCTCACCGCAGAGATGATGAAGGGACAGGAACCGGCGGATGCCGGAAAGAAGGCCGCTTCATAAACTTGCGGGAGGGGATACCCTCACGGTGGGAGGGTGACAGGCGGGGACAGAGCCACCTCCCGTTCCCAATCCCATGAACTGCGGGTGGTTCTCTTTCAGGGTAACTGAACAGAAAAAAGTTATTCCTTAGCCGGCGGGTGCCCGGCCTTCATTTCGGGTGCAGGGTGTGTTTCTGCTTTCTTCTCGGGTGCAGAGGGTGCAGGGGCCGCGGTCTCAGGCTTCTTCTCGTGTTTCTCTTCCGCCTTCTTTTCGTGCTTTGCCTCGGCCTTCTTTTCAGGTGCAGCGGGCTTCTCGGCGGCTTCCTTCCCCTTCTCGGCAGCGGGCTTCCCCAGCTGCTCCGCGAGCGGCTTCTCGCCCCAGGCGCTCACGACGGCATTGATCTGGACAAAGTCGCCGGTGATCTCGCTACCCCGGACGGATTTCCTCCGGCGTTCCCCGTCGTGCACGGGATGGTACCCCCTGCCACCGGAGAGGAGCACCTTCCGTCGGGCCATCCCCGGGATATCCTTCCGGGCCGGGGTCCCGACGCGATCGGTCCCCCCGGTGATCCGCATCCGGTACCCGGCAAGGCCGACGGGACCCCCGTCCACCTCGTCCCCGATTTTCTTCCCGACAAAGGACCCGGCAGCGCCGCCCGTCACCGCGAGATTGTAGGCTCGCCCGGTCTTTGTGTCCGAGAGTACCACCTTGAACTCCACCATGGTATCTGCACCTTCGAATGTGACAATACACTTGGGCGAGGGATCTATTAAATACTACCACCTGAGGGAAAAGGCGAAGGACGGGGAGCTCCCGGATCCCGTTGCTATCCAGGCCAGGGAACTCCTTGAAGGGATATCCTCACCGGGGGAGGGGCCGGGATGGGGCAGAGCCCCTCC
>JAJRDA010000163.1 GCA_028678665.1 Methanomicrobiales archaeon
AAAAGAGGACTGGCAGCAATCCTTCCGTAGATTTGAAATAGAGAGGTGGAAAGTACCTGTAATGGTATCCAGAAGCCTCGGTTTCGGGATTGCTGCCGCAGCCATCATCCTCGCAGTCCTTGCGAGCGGCTGCGTGCAGCAGCCAGGTGTTTCGACGGTCACTCCAACGGCGACGCCCACTGTCAGTCCGCCGACGACCATTCCGGGGACGACACCCAGTCCACCGACTGTACCGCCCACGACGCCCCAGGCAGCGACTTTCGACGTGAAGATCACCTCGTTCACCTGTACCTGGACGGTGAAGACCGGTGACTATGGGGCAAAGAGCGATTGCGTGAGGATACTCTCCCAGGGCACCGCGAGGGGACCCGTCGGGGCGAGGCTGGAACTGCCCATCCTCGCCTGGTCCGATGACACGTTCACCTGCGGCAACTGGACCCTGAAGAAGGGGGCTCTCATTGCCGTGGGCAGCACCTGTGCCCGGGGGGCGGGCCAGCCCGAGATCACGACCTGGACCGTGGATACGGGATCCGATAACTGTCCTCTGAAGGATTATTTCAACAATGAGAGGTCCCACAGGGTGAAAATCTACAATGATGATGATCTGACGCCTCAGAAAGAGGACAGCAAGAGTGTGGTGTGCCGGTGAGCCTCACCTACCTCACCACCCTCCGCCCGAAGCGCCCGGATTTCCTCGCCACCATGACCCCGGAGGAGCAGGCCGTGATGGGGCAGCACATGGCCTATACCCAAAAGCTCTTCGACCAGGGAAAGATTGTCCTGGGCGGTGCCGCCACTGACGGGGCCATCGGCATCATCGTGTGGAAGGTGGACTCGGCAGAAGAGATGCAGCGGATCTACGAGAACGACCCGGCCGTGAAAGCTGGGATCGGGTACCCCGAGCTCCACCCGTTCCGGATCGGACTCCTGGCTGGGAGATAGAGCTATAAATTCGGAATACGGCGCGTGAGTTCTGCCCAGTCGCCGGGAATGGCCTTCTGGATGAGGCCCTTCACCCCGGCGAAGGCAGGGGCAGGCATCATCGTCTGCCAGACGCGGGTCATGTTCTCCCGGTCGTCATGTCCTATCAGCGGGAACAGCCATGCCACCACTTCGGGGAACCGTTCCTGGGGAACCATGCTGGCCATGATACCGAGCGCCTTCCCCTGCTCGGGCAGGGGGATCCGTTCCCTGAAGATCCGGTAGAGGTGCGAATCCTCCTTGCCCAGGTGCATATCGAGATGGAACCGGAACGCTGCGGTGGCCCGGGCTGTCTGTAACTGGTCGCGGGCAGCATATGCTGCATTCAGGGTGTCATATGCCGCATCAAGACCATGGTGGTCTTTCAGGTAGGCTTCCGCAACCAGTGGGGCCACCGTCTCCAGCCTGGGGAAGACTGCCTGCTCTTCCCCGTGGGCATGCCAGACCAGCATCTCGTTGAAGAACCGGAAACGTTCGACGGTGGCGGCGAGACCCGCCTTTCCCCGTGCGGATTCCAGCGCCGCCGCATCGATACGCTGCATGTCATTCCTGAACGCATGGTGAAACGCCAGGATTACATCAACAGGTTCTACCATGACAGTTCCTCATGCGGTATCGGAATAAAAAGAGTTCGAATCTGGAGGATGCAGGTTCTTCAGTCACCGCCGCTTCCCTTTCTGCAGCTCCGCGAGCAGCGCCTCGAGACGGTCATGGGTCTCGGTCAGCCCTTCCTCCATCCCGGACAGGAGCATCCCGTCCCGTTCCTCCTTCGTGTCCAGGAGTTCGGTGATGGTCAGCTTCGTTTTGTCCCCCAGGTCCTCGAAGGTCGACGTCTCCAGCGCCACGTGGCCGGGCATCCCCTCGAACTCAAAGGTCTGGACCACCCGCTCGGGAGGAACGATCTCCCGGTACTCGCCGTGGAACCCGTACTCGGTCCTGTCCGGCTCGTGCTGGACGAACCGGTACGTGCCCCCCGGCCTCACGTCCATCTTATCCACCGTCGTTTTCAGGCGCGCCGGCCCCCACCACTTCGGGATGAGGGCCGGGTCCATGGCGGTCCGGAAGACCAGCTCCCGCGGGGCATCAAAGATGCGGGTGATCACTATCTCGCGGTCGGTGGGTGTCGTAATCTTCGTTTTTCCTGTCATGGGTTGCTCACCTCTTTCGTTTTCGCACGGTGCCTGAGCATCAGGCCATGAGAAGAAAGATGTTTGCCATCGTCACAGAGCGTGAAAGGTCACGGGCTGCATCGCGGGTGACACCCCACGCCGATATCATCGACGAGGGATGAATGGTGAACTGCGTCCTTGAGTTACGTATCTCTGTTTCATGGTTTTATTTAAGAGCAGCCAATAGATGGGTAGACCGGTGCAAACCGTAATGGACCCAGCTATGAAAGGAGACAACCTCCAGGAAACCTCTCAAAACTTCGCCTCCGAACTCCGGAGCTTCTTTGCCCTGTGCATCCTGAACCTGGTGTTCGGGGCATTGATCCTGGCCTTCGGGGTCCAGTACATCGTCACTTCGGTGCTGGCCCTGGTTCAGGGAGGGACCTCCTTCGGGTTCGTCATCACCCAGATCCTGGCCTGGGGGGCCATCGCGTTCCTCGGGCTGCGGTGGATCGTCTCCAGCGCCGAGGTCATGTCGGGTGTGACCGATATCCAGGAGGAGTTCACGGCCCTGGAGGAACCCGTCTCCGGTGAGATCCTCACCGGGCTGATCGTCCGGATGATGGCCCGGTACCGGGAGCACCGGAAGGCCATCCGGCTGATGACCCTCGTCTGCACCCTGGGTGGCGCCCTCTTCCTCGCTCTCGGGGTGTGGAACCTGGTCCAGGCAGGGTTGACCCTCGGAAGCGGTGGATCCCCGTACCTCTCCCTCCTTGCCGCAGGGATCAACCTGACCATCGGGATGGTGAGCCTTCTCCTATCCTCCTGGTTCCGGAGGTATTCCCGGGCCTGGGACCTCCGGCTGGCGGAGGCCTCCCGGTCCGAGGAGGCCCTCCGGCACGCGATGGAGCAGGGGTGACCATGGCCGAGAGAAGGACCCCGTACGAGATCTACTGGGAGATGCTCGTCTTCTGCAGGACCCCCCGGTCGTTTACCAGCATCATCAACCGCTGCAACCTGAACTCGAAGACCGGCCAGGAATACCTGGAGTTCCTCTCCGGGAAGGGATACCTCTCCCGGGTGCAGGAGGGGGAGAAGACAGGTTATGTCTCCACCCCGAAAGCAGCCGACTACATCGACACCTTCACCCGGCTCTACCAGTCGCTCTTTGATACCATTCCGGGGTTCAGGCTCTAGCGCGAACCCCAGGGATTAAACAGAATG
>JAJRDA010000164.1 GCA_028678665.1 Methanomicrobiales archaeon
CCGAGGGCGTCGTGTACCACGTGGGGGCACTGAACCCCGAGGTCACCCTGAAATCCTTCGGCCTCGCCTGAACCCCTTCGGTTTCTTTCTTTTCTTTTCAGGTTGGATTTGAATATTCTTGCGAACTGGTGGGACGCTCTTCTGGGGCTCCCGCCCCCGCCGCGCCTGCCGCGGGTGAATTCGGTGACTGTTGCCGGACAGGTTTCCTGCTACAATACGTACTACCGGGACGCTCTCGGGGGCTCACCGCCCCCGCCGCGTGGGCACCCCCCGCCGGTGTCTTCCCAAAGGCAGATACTTGAGGTGAAAAACCGAACAACGGGGTATCTCCACTGGGGGAAGGGTCCGGGAGGGGGCTTGCCCCCTCCCGCATCCTCCGGGGGCGGCCGCAGCGTTACTGTTATGAGGTGCCGGCATCCACCCTTGATCCCGGGCTTGTGGTCTAGCTGGTTAGGATACCGCCTTTACAAGGCGGGGATCAGCGGTTCGAATCCGCTCAAGCCCATCCTTCTGCGGTAGCATCTCAGATGGATTTTTCAACTCCGCTCGTGCGTTTCTTCGAGATGATTCTACGAATGAGACGCTCTCGGGGGCTCACCGCCCCCGCCGCGTGGGCACCCCCCGCCGGTGTTTTGGATTGGAGGAAATTCGGGGTAAAACCCTCGTGGCTGGATATCCTCATGGGGGAGGGACCGGGAGGGGGCCCCGCCCCCTCCCGCACCATATCGCTCCATCCGGCTGTTACTCAAATCCGGAGAACCCTCAGCTCACTCACTCTTCCGGGGGGCCGCCGACGCGGCGGGGAGTCTCGTCAGGTCCCCCCTGGAGCGTATCGGTTCCATTCGGTAAAATCACTTACAGGAGACCTATCCCTAAGATCCACCGTCCGTGGCCGCGGTGGGGGGCATCCTCCACGCTTATTATCCTGTGGGGGCAATGCATCTTTCATGGGAACGGAGCCCGGGAAGAAAGCGGGGGTCATCACCCGGTGCGAGGAGCATGCGAAGGCGGGCCGGCATGATGAGGCCATCGAGTGCTTCGAGGAGCTGCTGGAGGCTGACCCTGAGAACGCCGCCCTCTGGCTGGGGAAGTGCAACGAGCTGAAGGCTGTGGGAAAAAACGAGGAGGCGCTGGAATGTTACAACACGGCGCTCCGGTTTGATCCCAAATCCTGCCATGCCTGGATCGCCAAGGGAAACACCCTGGTCAAGCTCCGGCGCACCGACGAGGCCATGGAGTGCTTCACGAAAGCCCAAAAGGTCAAGAAGAAGTCTCATTAGACAGGGTGCAGGGATCCGCCGGCGAGGGGGGGCGAATACAATGACAGAAGCGGTGATGGTCCGGTACGGGGAGCTCTTCCTGAAGAGTGCACCGGTAATGAAGCGGTTCACCGATGCGCTCACCCGGAACATCGCGGCTGCCCTGGATGCAGCTTGCCTCCCCCACCGGATCGAGGTGCACCGGGGCAGGATCCTGGTCTGCGGGGAACACCCGGGACGGATCGCAGGGATAATCTCCCGGGTCTTCGGGGTGGTCGGGGTTTCGGTGGTCACGGTCTCGGAACCGTCAGTGGATGCCATCGCAACGGCCGCAGGTGAGCGTGCAGACCGGTGCCTGAAGAGCGGGATGTCCTTTGCCGTCCGGGCAAGGCGGTCAGGGGTGCCCGGGTTCACCAGCCAGCAGCTGGCCGCGGCGGTGGGAACCCGGATCCTCTCGCGTGTCCGGGGAGCCCGGGTGGACCTGGACCACCCGGATTACGAGGTTTTCGTCGAAGCCCGGGAGTTTGGCGGTCTCATCTATGACGAACGGATCAGCGGCCCCGGCGGCCTTCCCGGTGGAACGCAGGGGAACGTCCTCTCCCTTTTCTCCGGGGGCATCGACTCACCGGTGGCAGCCTGGCTGATGATGCGCCGGGGATGCACCGCCACCCTCCTCCACCTGGCGGGAGGCCGCTGGGCAGGGAAAGACCTGCTCCCCGCCGTGCACCGCCACCATGGGGTCCTCTCCCGGTGGAGTCCCGGGATACCCATGGACCTGGTGGTGGCCGGCATGGAACCGGTCTACGACCGGCTGGTGGAGATGAAGGAGCCCCGGTACCGGTGCGTGCTCTGCAAACGGTTCATGCTCCGGGCGGCCTCTGCCCTGGCACAGGAAGAGGGTGCCGCCGCCGTCGTCACCGGGGAGAACCTGGGCCAGGTCGCATCCCAGACGCTCCAGAACCTGTCGGTGATCGCAGGAGCCTCATCGGTGCCTGTGTTGCGCCCCCTCATCGGCCACGACAAGTCCGAGATCGTGGACCTGGCCCGGAAGATCGGCACCTTTGACGAAGATCAGGGGGAGACCGGGTGCCTGGCGGTTCCCCGCTACCCTTCCACCGCGGCACGGGAAGAGGTGATCCGGGAGAAGGAGGGGGAACTGGATCTCACCGGTCTCGTGGAGGAGATCCTGGCCACGGCGGAGCGGTACCGGGCCCTGAACGGGGAGAGCAGCCGGGTCGGGTGACACCAGAAGGTCTCCTTCACCAAGAAAAAAGTACTTGGCGGGAATATCCTCACGTGGGGGAGGGCGGTGGGAGGGGGGTGACCACCCCCCGTATCCTCCCCCCCCTCAATGAGGAACGTACCTCCCACCGTCACAACGGGTGAGACGCTTCTGTTGTATGAGGTGAAACGAATCTTACGTCGGCGGTCCCGTTCACCGCACAGCGATCCCGTTCTCCCGTGCGATTTCCCGGAAGGAAGCGGCCACGTGTTCTGCCTGCCGCCGTGTCAGGCCGTAGGTGTTGTACTTCCAGACACGTGTTGCGCCCGGGAAGAGACCGCCGATGCCCCGGTCCTTCAGGGCCGAGGTCAGGAAGTACCCTTTCTTCCTGTGGGTCCGGGCCACCATGTCGAATGATTTCGTCGTGTCGGCCCGGGTCAGGGTGTGGCGGCGGGGGTGCTCCGAGAGGATGGTGGTCCCGTCGATGGATGCCAGGGCATCGCTGACCCGCCGGGTGTTCTCCAGCTCCTCCTGCCACCGGCCGACCCGCTCCCGCACATGGGGGAAGGAAGCCATCAGGCCCATCACGGTGGCCCCCATCAGGGTGCAGCCCATCATCTCCACCTCCTTCACGCCGAAGGTCCGGCCGGTGCGATCCCCCCGGATCCCGGTGGTGCGGAAGATCTTACCGGCATACTCCGACGTGGTGGCAAGGATACCCGACGGGGCCGGGGCGGCCATGGACTTGTGCCCGGATCCCACGACGAAGTCCACTCCCAGCGCCTTCCCGTTCAAGGGAACGATGCCCACCG
>JAJRDA010000165.1 GCA_028678665.1 Methanomicrobiales archaeon
ATGGGACGGCATGGGGAAGCCCTGGAAGCCCTGGAACGGGCCGTGGAACTGAACCCCGGGGATGCATCCGCCTGGGTGCAGCGGGGCATGGTGCTCCAGGGGCTGGGGCGGTACAGCGATGCCGTCGACGCATTCGCGGAGGCCACGGTTCTTTCGCCGGAGGATGCCCGGGCATGGTACCGCCAGGGCCTCTCGCAGAAGGCCCTGGCCCGGGATGAGGAGGCCAGGCGATCCTTTGAACACGGGCTCGCGCTCGTGCCCCGGGACGCGGGTGCCTGGTACTGCCGGGGGATGGTGCTGGAGGAGCTGGCCCGGTACCGGGAAGCCCTGGAATCCTATGACCGGGCACTCGCCCTCCAGCCCGGGCATGCGGAGGCCTGGTACCGTTCCGGCCACTGCCTGGCGCTCCTGGGCAGGAACGCGGCAGCTGCCGACGCGTTCGGCCGGGCTACGGAGTCGGACCCGTCCCACGCGGGGGCCCATGCGGAGCAGGGCCGGATGCTGGAGATGCTGGGGCGGCACCGCGAGGCCATCCTCCCCCTGGACCGGGCCATCCAGCTGGACAGTGGCCAGGCATCTCCCTGGTACTTCCATGGTCTCGCCCTGGCAGCGGTGGGAAGGGACGACGATGCCATCGCATCCCTCTCGCAGGCCACTCTCCTCGACGACCGGAACGCGGGGGCATGGGAACAGCTGGGGATCGCCCTTGCCCGGAAGGGCAGGTACCGCGAGGCCGGGGAGGCACTGGCGAGGGCCCTCGTCCTCTCCCCCGAAAGCCTGACCGCCTGGTATCACCGGGGGGTCGTGGCGAGGGAGCTGGGACAGGCGGCCGAAGCCGACGCAGCGTTCCGGAAAGCCCGGGAGACCGAACCGAAAACCCCGGACGAATGGTATCTCCACGGCCGGGCCGGGCAGGAGCTGGGCCAACACGAGGAGGCAGCGGCGTCGTTCCGGAAGGCGCTGGAAGGGAACCCGCAGCTGACGGAGGCCTGGCTGCGCCGGGGGATGGCGGAGCAGGAGCTGGGCCAGTATGCCGAGGCGGTGGAGTCCTTCCGGAAGGTGCTGGACCTGGATCCGGACCAGAAGGACGCCCTCTCCCGCCAGGGCTGGGCTCTCACGATGATGGGCCGCTACGAGGATGCGGTCGCGACCTTCCACCGGATCCTCACCCGGGATCCCGATGACGCCCGGACCTGGTACCTCCTGGGTGTCACCCTGAACAAGCTGGACCGGTATCCCGAGGCGGAGGAGGCCTTTCGCCGTGCGGCGACGCTGGACCCCGGATCCACCGGCTCGTGGTACAGCCGTGGCTGGACCCTGAAGGAGATGGGCCGGTACGCCGAAGCCGTGGATGCCTTCAAAAAGACGCTGGAGATCGATCCCCAGCATGAGGGTGCATGGTACTTCCAGGGATTCTCACTGCGGGAGCTGGGCAGGTACGAGGAGGCGATCGCGTGTTTCGACCGGTCGCTGGAGCTCAGCCCGGAGAACTCCGTCGCCTGGTACCTGAAGGGATGGTGCCTGGGTGCCCTGGAACGCTACGAGGATGCCATCGCCGCCTTTGACGAGGCACTGCGGATCGATCCCGGCGATGCGGGGGCCCACTTCAACCGTGGCCTGGCACTGGACGGGCTGGGCCGGTATCCCGAAGCCCTGGAGGCGTATGGCCGTTCCCTGGAGCGGGATCCCACGTATGCATACGCGTGGTACCGCCGTGCCCTGGATCTCGATGAGCTGGGCAGGACCGCGGAGGCAGCCGAAGCCTACCGGAACGTGCTGGAGCGCGAACCGGAACACCTGGAGGCATGGAAGGGCCTCGCGGGAGCCCAGTTCCGCCTCGAGGAGTTCGGCGAGGCTGTCGAATCCCTGGAACGGGCCCTGGCCCTCTCTCCCGACGATGCGCACCTCTGGTGCCGGAAGGGATATGCCCTGGCCAGGGAGGAACATGCCGGGGAAGCGGTCGAGGCCTTTGACCGGGCCGTGGAGCTGGATCCCGCCGCCGGCAGGGCATGGTACGAACGGGGCCTGGCGCTCCTGGAGCTGTCCAGGTACGGGGATGCCGCGGACTCCCTGGACCGGGCCCTGGCGCAAGGGGCGGGCGACACCCGCATCCAGTACCAGCGGGGCCTTGCCGCCTTCCACCGGGAACGCTTCGATGATGCCCTGGATGCCCTTCAGGAGGCCACACGGGCCGATCCCGGCGATGCGGGGGCGTGGTACTACCTGGGCCTCACCCGTCTCCACCAGGGTGACCTGGAGGGGGCGGTGGCTGCCCTGGATGCCTCTCTCTCCATCGATGCCCGGGACCTCCATGCCTGGTACCACCGGGGAACCGCCCTCTCTTCCCTTGGCCGGTATGACGAGGCGGAACGCTCCTACCGGGAAGTCCTGTCCCTTGATCCCTACCATGCCAGGGCCCACCGGGCCCTGGGTACCGACCTCCATGCCACGGGCCGGTATCCGGAGGCTATCACCGTCCTGGAACGTGCCCTGGACCTGGACCCGGGCTGCACGGGCTGCATGCTCGTAAAAGGGCTCTCCCTCTCCTCCCTCGGCAGGCACGGGGAGGCGCTCGCAGACTTTACCCGCCTCTGCGACGCGGAACCGGACTGCGCTGAAGCGTGGTTCTGGAGGGGCGTCACCCAGGTGGAGCTCGGCGAAGCCGAGGCCGCCCTGGACTCCCTGGACCGGGCCCTGTCCCTGGGATACACCGATCCTGCGATCTGGCTCCTCCGGGGGGAGGTCCTCCTCCAGCGGGGATCTGCCGACGAGGCTGTCCACGCCCTGGACCATGCCCTGGAAGGGGACCCGGAGATCCCGGGGGGGTGGTTCCTCCGGGGCCGGGCCAACGCGGCAGCGGGGAACCACCTGCATGCGGCAGAGGATTTCGGCCGCAGTGTGGTCGCAGAACCCGGAAGTGCAGAGGCCTGGATGCAGAAGGGACTCTCGGAGGAGACCCTGGACCGCCACCGGGAGGCTGCGGAATCCTTTGCCCGTGCGGCGGAGCTGGCGCCGGGCCGGGCCGAGGCGTGGTACCGGCTGGGGCTGGCCCGTCAGGCGATCAAAGACCACGAAGGTGCAGTGGAAGCGCTGGATCGGGCGGTGGAGATCGACCCGGACCAGGCGGATGCGTGGTACCGGAAGGGGGTCTCCGAGGCTACGCTGGAACGGTACGCAGATGAGGCCGTTTCGTTCGACCGGTCCGTGGAGAAGGAACCGGCGAACGGTGAGGCCTGGTACCGGCTGGGACTGGCCCGTCAGGCGATTGATGACCACGAAGGCGCAGTGG
>JAJRDA010000166.1 GCA_028678665.1 Methanomicrobiales archaeon
CGGCCTGAACTGCCGGTAGTACGGCATCTTTTCTGCATTCCCGCGGGAGACAGCGGACTCCACCATCCCGGCCGTCTTCGCGTAGGCGGTCGAACATCCCAGCGGGCGGTCGGAGAGGAGGAATGTCGTCCAGATCAGGACCCCGATCCCCGCACCGACGAGATATGGCGACCATGACGCCATCGTGAACCATTCGATCATGCACATCCTCCCATGTGTGGGGGAATGATGCTCCCCGATTTAATCCCTCGGATCACGGGACGAATCCAGCTCGCTGGTACGCCATGAAGCCGCCTGCCAGGTTGAGGACGCTGCCAAACCCGTGCATCTTCAGGATGCTCGCCGCGATGCTCGCCCGCTGGCCACCCTTGCACATGACGATGTGCTGCCGTGCGGGGTCCAGCTCGGTGTGCCGCGTCCTGAGATCGTGCCAGGGGATGTGGACCGATCCCTCCACGCGGGCGGCCTGCCACTCCTCCCGTGACCGGACGTCCACCAGCACCGCACCGCCGGACCGGATCAGGTCATGCGCCTCCTGCGGGGGGATGACCGGGACACTGGTGATGGGCAGTGCCGCGGTGCCCCAGGCGAGCATGCCCCCGTCCAGGTAGCCGGTGACCCGGTCGAACCCGACGCGGTGGAGCTGGAGGGCTGCCTCCTCCGCCTGCCTCCGGTCCTCTACCACGAGGAGGATCTCCCGGCCGGGCGGGAGTATCCAGCCTGCCTGGGTGGCGAAGTTCCCGGCCAGGTCGATATACCAGGACCCGGGGATGTGCATCCCGGAGTAGGCCTGGTAACTGCGGACATCCAGGATGACCACGTCGCCGGCTTTCAAACGGCTGGCCACGGCCGCGGGCTCAACGGGTGCCGGCGGGGCCAGGTCCCGCAGGGGGGCAGGGCCGGCCCGGTTGATCTCGGAACAGCGGGCGAAGTGATCCGGTGCGGCCGGCATATCGGAGGTGAGGGCGCGGATGAACTCCTCCCGGTCCCGGATCTGGAGGGCATAGTTGTGCCTCTTCTCGTACCCGATGGTGCTCGTCCGCTTCGCTGCCATCGCCCGCCCGCAGAGGGATCCCGCGCCATGGGCGGGGTACACCTCGCACTCGGGGGGGAGGGCGAGAATCTTCCCGTGGAGGTTGTCGTAGAGGGAGGACGCCAGCTCCCGGGCCCTCCCCGGAAAGAGATCCGGCCGCCCCACGTCGCCCACAAAGAGGGTGTCGCCGGAGAAGAGGGCGACAGGCGTCGGTCCCCTGGCCAGGTCACTGGTGACGTAGCAGATGTGCTCGGGGGTGTGGCCGGCTGTTTCGATGACCGAGAACCGGATGTCCTCCAGCGCTACCTGGTCCCCCTCGGCAAGCGGGGTATGCGGGAAGGCGCAGTTGCCGGATCGGGGTGCATGGATTTGGGCGCCGGTAGCGTCCGCCAGGTCCCGGTGGCCTGAGACGAAATCCGCGTGCAGATGCGTGGAGAGCACATGGGTGATCCGGAGTCCCATCTGCTCTGCGGCAGCCAGGTAGCGGCTGATGTCGCGTTCCGGGTCGATGACAGCGCAGGTCCGGTTCCCGGCAACCAGGTAAGAACTGTGGGCAATGCCCGGCACGAAGAACTGGTGGATGATCATGGAGGTCCCACCCTTCTCTCTGGCAGGGAGCTACATGAGGGTTCCGAAGATGCGGGAGAGAGCCCCAGGAGTCACGTCCCCAGGGACTCCCTGCCGGATACCGGGAACAGCCCCCCGTGAGGCGAACCGGTCCGGGTGCGGGGCACGTCTGAATCCCACCGCAAACCGTTTGTATGCTCCGGCCCCATCCTATACGATGGAAAACCTGCTGGCATCCCCCGAGTTCCAGATGATGCTGCTCCTCTTCTTTGCTCTCGGGGGGTACCTGGTGGCCTCCCGGATCAACCAGTCGGCGGTTATTGGCCTGATCCTCGTAGGCCTCATCGTTGGGCCTAGCTTCCTGGGGCTGATCACCTACACGGACTTCGTGAGCAGCCTGGCACACCTGGGGGCTATTGTTCTCCTCTTTGTCATCGGGTTCGAGTTCAACATCCGCGAGATCGCACAGCCGAGGAACGCGCTCATTGCCCTCATCGGGGTTATCGTGCCGTGGATCGGCGGCTGGTGGCTCTCGCTCCTCTTCGGTTTCGATTCCTCCACCGCCATCTTCATCGCCATCGCCCTCACCGCCACCTCCATTGCCATCACGGCACAGGTACTGAAGGAGCTGGGCAAGCTCCAGACCGAGGCGGCGAAGGCCATCATCGGGGCGGCGGTCATCGACGATGTCCTGGCACTCATCGTCCTCTCCATCGGCCTCGACGTGGTCGGCGGTTCCTTCTCGTACTGGGGGATCCTGGTCACGACGGTCACGGCGTTCGCCTTCATCGGGATCGGGATCGCGTTCGGAATGTTCGTGGTGAGCAGATTCCTGGTCCGGCTCGATCAAACCCCCTTCGTGCAGAAATTCCCGGAGTTTATCTTCATCTTCGCGATGATGCTCGCGTTCCTGTACGCCATCGGCGCGGAGCTGGTGGGTCTCTCGGGCATTGTCGGTGCGTTTATTGCCGGGGTCTCGTTCGAGAACGTCAAGCTGCGCCACAGCAGGGATCCCAAGGAAGGGGCCGAGTACCTCCGGATCATCTTTGCTGCCATTTTCTTCATCTCCCTGGGGATCCTCGCCGATTTCCATGCCCTCACCGCGGAGTCCGTCCTGTTCCTCGCGGTCCTCACCATCGTTGCCATCCTGACAAAAGTCATCGGGTGCGGCCTCCCCGCGAAACTCAGCGGGCTGTGCACGAAGGATGCGCTGATCGTCGGGTTCGGGATGGCGCCCCGGGGCGAAGTGGCCATGATGGTAGCCCTCATCGGGCTTGATTTGGGGGTCATCGGGCAGGATGTGTTCGTAGTGCTGGTCCTCATGAGCCTGTTCACCACGCTCATCACCCCCATCGTGTACCGGAACTGGTTCTACAAGGGGGAATACTGCACCTATGATGCAGGAGCGCCCTCCCCCGGGGAACGGACGTGAGAGATCGGGGATACCCTCGCATCATCACGTCCCCCACCCCCGCGACCGGGGTTCACACCCCTGTCCCCGCATATCCTGTTCTCTCATGTTTTCATGATGACCCGGACGTGGGGAGAAGGCAGAGGCGCATGGTTCTCGCATCAGTGTGATGGGCGGGGGAGCCGGATCCCGCATCCGGGGGGTCCGGTACATCCCGTCGAGATCGGCCGCACTGAGTGTCTCAACTACGTGGCGATCGTCTTCGAGATCGAG
>JAJRDA010000167.1 GCA_028678665.1 Methanomicrobiales archaeon
GGCCGTCTGTGTCAGGCGGCCGGTGAGCCTGTCCGTCCGGTTCATGACCCGGGAAGGAACTCCTGATATCTGGGAGGATGTGGATCCGGATCTGGCCTCCCTGGTCCGGCACGAAGTGGATCAGCTGGACGGGATCCTGACCCTGGACCGGGCCGGGGACCCGGGGATGGTCGTACCATGGGAGGTGCTGCAGGAAAACTACCGGCGGGAACGCTGAAAGCCGAAAGAATTCAGAAGAGAAGGGGGAGAGTGCCCCCGGTTCCCCTCTCCTCACTCGGCCCGCAGGGCCTCGATGGGGTCCAGGTTGGAGGCCTGCCAGGCGGGGTAGACACCCGAGATGATGCAGATGCTGACACCGATGGCCATGGCAAAGGGGATATACCACAGGCTCTCCCAGGAAAAGAAGAACTCCGTGGTTCCGACCATCCCCAGGACCACCACGTAGCCGATGACCAGGCTCGCCACCGCGCCGATCGCCCCTCCGACGATGCCCAGGATGCCTGCTTCGTAGAGGAACATCCGCCGCACGTCGTTCCTCTGGGTGCCGATGCTCCGGAGGATGCCGATCTCCCGGACCCTTTCTGTCACCGACATCATCATCACGTTGAAGATCGACACGGCGGCGACCACCAGGGAGACGCCGGCGATGCCCATGACAAACGTGGTGATCGTCCCCAGGACGGACGTGATGCTCTCCAGCATGCTGCTCGAGTCCTGGACGGTCACCTCATCCTCCTTCTCGTTCATCTCGGCGAGGATCTCCTCCTTCACGGCATCCACGTCATCCATATCGTCAACCACGATATTGACCTGCCGGTATTCGCCCTCATCGCCGTAGATGCCCGTGTAGAGCTTCTCGCTGCCCACGATGGCCGAGTCCGTGCTCAGGTCCAGGGACATCCCCTTTTCCTTGAGGATGCCCACGACCCGCACGGTGGTGGTCGACCCTTCGTCTGAGTCCCCGATCTCCAGCTTGGATCCGAGTTCAAGGCCGAAGCGTTCCGCGATCCGGGGACCGACGACGACAGACGTGGTGCTCTTCGGATAATCTCCCTCCTCCACTTCCAGTATCTCCTTGATCACGTCGGGATCAAGGCCGTAGATGGTGGCCCTCCCCCACTGATCGCTTGTCTCGATGCTGTCCGATTGCGAGTAGACATAGTAGACGGTACCGTAGGACCCGGCAATATCCCTGATGTCCCGGAACTGGTCCTGGGTGATCATCTGCTCCTCTCTCGATTGCGTACTCCCTCCGCCCGGGGGACCTCCCCCCCCTCCGAACCCCATGAACCCGCCGCCTCCCGTGTAGGCTGTCACCACCAGGACATTGGCCATCTGGGAGAGTTCGCCAGTGACGGAGAGGGTCATGTTGGCACCCATCATGCCCATGGCCGCGATGGCAACGACCCCAATGACGATGCCGAGGGCGGCAAGGACCGACCGGAGGAAGTGCAGCCGTACGCTCCGGACCGACAGCTGGAAGAGGATATCCTTCCCGATCATGCCACCCTCCCGTCCCGGATCGTGATGGTCCGCTGCGCGTACGCGGCGATGTCCCGTTCATGCGTCACCATGATGATCGTGCGGCCTCTCCTGTTCAGTTCCGCCAGCACCTCCATGATCTGGATCCCTGTCTGGGAGTCCAGGTTTCCCGTCGGCTCATCGCAGAGGAGGATCGCCGGGTCGTTCACGAGGGCCCGCGCGATGGCCACCCGCTGCTGCTGCCCCCCGGAGAGCTGCGGGGGCTTGTGGGCAGCGAGGGCCTCATCGATCCCCAGCTGGTCCAGGAGATGCTGCACGCACCCGTTCTCATCCTTCCTCCGGTGTTTCATGAGGGAGGGGTACTCCACGTTCTCGTACGCCGTGAGGAGGGGGATCAGGTTGAATTTCTGGAAGATGTACCCGATGGTGGTGAGGCGGAGATCGGTCAGCTCCCGGTCAGTCATGGCCCGGACATCCCTGCCCGCGAGGGTGAGGTTCCCCGAGGTGGGAACGTCCAGGCAGCCGATCTGGTTGAGGAGCGTGGACTTGCCTGACCCCGAGGGGCCCATGATGGCCACGAACTCCCCCTCGTTGATGGTGAGCGAGATCTCGTTGAGGGCCACCACATCGCCCGACGGCAGGGGGTATACCTTGGTCACACGGTCCAGTGCGATGACCGGCCGCGGGTTTGCCTGCATCCCCCCCGCCTCACTTCCGGGACGGGCCGCTGAACCGGTCACGGATCTTCCCGAGGTAGCCTTTCCGGATTCCGACGATGGCCACCGCGGTCACGACAATGACGAGGGCTATCTGCAGGAACGGGATATTCCCGAACCCGGACCCGAAAGAGCCGAACATTCCCATCCCGTTGCGGCGGTTACCGGCAGCGCCAGGAGGGCTTCCCTGGAAACCCGGGTTGGCTCCGGAAGGGTTGGCTGCAGAGGAGTTGCCGAAAGAGCCCTGGCCGGTCCCGCCGGTGAGGGAGATGGTCACGGTCTCCTTCAGGATCGTGCCCTCGTCATCCCGGTACTCCACGATCAGCGGGACCGTGGACATTCCCTGGGCCTGGAATGTCACTTCAAAGCTGGAAAAGTCATCCGGTTCCAGGGCCCCGACTACGTCAACAGGGTAGGGATCCACCGGTTTTGCCGGTGAGCCGACCGTGACCTGGATCGAGTATGCATCTTCCAGGCCGGCATTGGTCACGTCACCCGATACCGTGATCGCGCTCGCCCCCTGCGCCACCTCGATATTATTCACCACGAGGTCAGCCGCCATGCTCTTCCCGCCGACCGTGATCGGGAGGGAAAGCGTGGTGAAGTGGTCGTTCATCCCGTTCCGGTAGGAGACATTGAAGGTGAGCTCGGTGTTTTCCGATGGCGTGAATTCAAAGGTGGCATTCTTCTCGGCGTCCGGACTGAGCGTTCCCAGGAATACTGCGGTCTGGGAGGCCCTGATATGCTCCCCCAGGAGATTCACCATGACCCCGCTCACGCTGGTCTCGCGGGGATTGCCCAGGGAGAGGGAGATCGTCTCCTTGCTGTCTGTGGCACACGTGTCCGGCGCGTCCAGGACCGAGACCTGGATATCGGTACTGTCAACCTTCAGCGGGAAATAATGCCTGAGACTCCCCCCGGTCACAAAGTCCAGGTAGAACTCCGGGTGATAGATGCCGTCTGCGGCGGTCACCCTGAGGGAGTAGGTAAAGGACATGGAATGCCCGGGCCCGAGGGTCCCCACGGCATCATAGATTTTGTAGTTGGAAACCGTGATCCCGCTCGGGACATA
>JAJRDA010000168.1 GCA_028678665.1 Methanomicrobiales archaeon
ACGATGACGGGAAGATCCATCCCCATGGCCTTCTCGATTGCAGGTTTCAGTTCTCCGGGCAGCTCCACCCGGATCCCTTCCCCGCCGCAGGCCTTCCCGTACGCGGCAAAATCGGGGTTCAGGAGATCGGTGGCAAAGACCGGGTAGTGCTCGGTCTGCTGCTCCACCCGGATCATCCCCAGCTCGTGGTTATTCAGAACCACAACGACCATGGGGAGCCGGTACTTCACGGCCGTGACCACCTCGGCCATGGCCATGGAGAATCCCCCGTCGCCGGTGATGCAGAAAACGGTTTTTTCAGGGTACGCCAGCTTCGCGGCAATGGCCCCGGGAAGGCCGAATCCCATGGTGGCCAGGTAGCCGGACATGACGAACCGCTGTCGTTTCATCACGAAGTTCCGGCCGAACCACCAGCCGTTCTCGCCCACATCGATGGAGATGACCGCGTCCTCCGGGATCACCTCCGAGAGAACCTTCATGAGGTACGGAGGCCGGAGGGGGACCGCCCGGGGATCCGCTTCCTGTTCCCGGCGGGCTGCGATCTCCTTCTTCATGGCGGCGATGCGGCCGCGCATCGTCTCGTCCCGGCGGGGCTGGATTTGTGCTGTGAGCCGCGGGATCACGACACCGCTGTTGCCCCAGAGGTTCACCGCCCGGTCTCCCTTTCCCAGCTTCATGGGGTCCAGGTCCACCTGCACCATGGGCCTGTCCACGGGAACATGGGTCTGCTTCGAGAACCCGACGCCCAGGGTGATCAGGGGGTCCGCCTCCGATACCAGGGCCCGACCCTCGGGTGTGCCGACGGTGCCCAGCACCGAGACCACCGCCGGGTGATCCTCGGGGAGGATCCCCTTGGCCCGGAAAGTGGTGAGGATGGGGGCAGAGAGCTTCTCCGCGAGCGCAGCCACCTGGGAAGCGAAGGGGAATGCTCCCCAGCCGGCCAGGATCACCGGGCTCTTCCCTGCATCGATGAGTGCGGCAGCCCGGCCTATCTCCTCCTCCGGCGGAAGGATGGCATCGTTCGGGATGCAGGCCTCCCGCCGGCAGACAGGGGCGGTGTGGGGCATCTTCTGGATGTCATTCGGCACCGAGAGCTGGGATACGCCCCTCTGCAGGACCGCGTGGCGGAGAGCCTTTGTCACGAGCGGGATCGTCATGGCCGGGTCCGCGATGGTGTTGTTGAAGACGGCGATGGGCCGGAAGAAGGCGTCCTGGTCGATTTCCTGGAACCCGCCGGGCCCCGAGTACTGCATCTCCACCTGCCCGTTCAGGGAGATGACAGAGGCGGAATCCTCCCGGGCGTCGTAGAGCCCCGTGGCAAGGTTGGTGGCACCCGGTCCTGCGATGGTCAGGCAGGCGGCGATGCCCCCGGTCAGCTTGTGGTATGCCGATGCCGCCATGGCCGCGTTCTCCTCATGCCGGACCACGATGTACCGCATCTCAGGCCGTTTCCGCACCGCGTCCACCAGTCCCAGGGAAGAGGTCCCCGGGATACCGAAGACGAGGGTCACTCCCCATGCGGCGAGGGCGGCAACGATCACATCGCTGACCGTGGTCCCGGGAGCTATCTCCGCCTTCTCCCCGCCGATCCGGACAAAGGCATCCTTTCCTGCCTGGCAGACCGGGCACAGCCAGTCCGCCGGCAGGTCGGTAAACCGGGTCCCTGGCGGCGTTCCGGTCCTCTCTTCCCCCTTCTCCTCATCGTAGATGTACTGGCATACCTGACACTGCCACTGCGCCATTGGTTCACCCCTCCCCACGTGTGGTGTGGTACTGTATGGGTGCAGGAGGAACTATATATAAGCCCCGCGCCCGGGGCGGATCCGGTATCCCCCTAACCGGGGAAGTTCTATGTACGGGATCCATCCAAGGTTACGTACGCCATGCCGATGAAGGAGACCTCCTTCAGGAACACCGATGCACTGCGGGCCGGCCCACCATGGGAACGGTCGGCCAGGACCGGGAGAGTATGACAGAGAGGGATGACCTGATCTACCGGGAATCAAGGGAACTGCACCGCCGGCTGCGGGGCAAGATCGAGATCAGGCCCAAGATCACTGTCCGGACCCTGAAGGACCTCTCCCGGGTCTACACCCCGGGGGTAGCCCAGGTCTGCCGGGAGATCCAGGAGGACCGGGACAGGGCCTACCTCTACACGATCAAGTCCAACACGGTGGCCATCATCACCGACGGCTCCGCGGTGCTGGGCCTGGGCAACATCGGCGGTTACGCCGCGATCCCGGTGATGGAGGGGAAGGCCCTCCTCTTCCGGGAGTTTGGAGGTGTGAATGCCTTCCCCATCTGCTTTGAAGGCTACCACACCGATTTCGTGGAGGACGTGAAGAACATCGCCCCGATCTTCGGCGGCATCTGCCTGGAGGACATCGCGGCCCCCAAGTGCTTCGAGGTGGAGGAGGCGCTCCAGGGGATCGGCATACCGGTCATGCACGACGACCAGCACGGTACTGCGGTGGTTGTCCTCGCCGCCCTCATGAACGCCTGCCGGGCGACCGGGCGGAAGATGGAGGATCTCACCCTCGCCATCTGCGGGGCCGGGGCCGCGGGATTTGCCATCTTCCGGCTCCTCAGGTGCCTGGGGTACAACCAGCGCCTCTGCAAATCGGTGCGGGACATTGTGATGTGCGACCGGAAAGGGATCATCCACCGGGGGCGGGACGACCTCTCCAAGAACAAGTACAAGTACATCATCGCCCACGAGACTAACGGGAAGAACCGTAGTGGGACACTCGCGGATGCCATGGAGGGGGCGGATGTCTTTATCGGTGTCTCGGCCCCTTCTCTCGTCACCCCTGAGATGGTCCGTTCCATGGGCGATGATCCCATCGTCATGGCACTCGCAAACCCGGTGCCCGAGATCATGCCTGAAGAAGCCCGGAAGGGTGGGGCCGGGGTCATTGCCACGGGAAGGAGCGACTACCCGAACCAGGTGAACAATGTGCTCGCATTCCCGGGGATCTTCCGGGGAGCCCTGGATGCCTGCGCCCGGGAGATCACGAACGAGATGAAGCTCGCGGCAGCCCACGCCCTCGCTGCCCGGGTGAAACGCCCCACGCGGGGACGGATCCTGCCATCAGTGCTGGACCGGAAGGTGGCCCGGGCCGTGGCGGAGGCTGTCAGCGCGGCAGCCGTCTCGTGCGGCTCTGCACGGGACTGCCATTCCCTCCCGAGAGGGTGACGGGAGGACCCATGCTGCGGCTCTACAACACCCTGGCCCGGAAGAAGGAGCCCTTTACC
>JAJRDA010000169.1 GCA_028678665.1 Methanomicrobiales archaeon
ACCCTCACCATGGACCGGGAGGACCTCTCCTTCCTGTACCCGGGCATGGTGCGATACACGCTGCAGGTCACCCATGGGGGAACACCCTGTGCTCTCTTCCGCACGAGCACATTCGAGTACTCCCCCCGGGTCCCCTACGACGCGGAGTCCGTGGCACGGCAGAAGATGGAGGAGTGGGCCCGCCTCCTGCAGGAGAAGCCAGGCCTCTTCCTGGAGCAGCATGCCCACGACGGGGTCCTGACGGCAGTACCCGATCACCCTGCCGATGCGGTGATCATCCAGGGAAGCCCCCGGCCTGACGGCAACTGCAGCATCCTGGCCGGCTGGGCGGCGGATACGGTGCGGGAGGCAGGGGCAGTGCCGCGCGTAGTCTACCTTGATGATCTCGTGATCCACCCCTGCATCGGGTGCTATTGGTGCTACAATACCGGTGAGTGCACCTTTGACGACGACATGGGTGGCGTGCTCGCCTCCCTCCGGGGAGCATTCCTGCTCGTCATCTGCTCGCCGGTCTACACCAATACCGTGCCCGGAGGGCTGAAGATCTTCCTGGACCGGTGCCAGGCCTACCATGCCAGGCGCAGGCTCTTTGACCCGGATCATCCGAAGAAGGGCCTCCTTTTCTCGGTGGCGGGCCGGAAGGGCCGGTCCAACTTCGCGTGCGTCACCGCGGTCGTCTCCGCCTACTTCCGGAACCTGGGTATCGTTCCTGCCGGCGAGTTGCTCATCGATGCGGTGGACGAGATCCGGGATGTGCGGACCGTCGCCGGCCTGGAGGAGCAGGTGAAGGATGCGGTGCGGGAAGCCCTTCGCTCCGGACAGGAAACCCGGGGCAGGGGCTGAGCACTCCCCTCTCGTCCACCGGTCACAGCTCCCGCAATGCCACTCCCCTCACCGCCTGGTTCGACCGGACGCCGGGGAATAGGCTTATTCCTTGGGCAGTCGCACGTAGGTGCTGCTACGAGAGGCGTGTGAACCCGCATGGCCGAGATCAAAGGATATCATAAGGTGTACAGCCGGAAATGCCCCATCTGCGGCAAAGAATTCCAGACCCCCAACCCCAAGCTGATCTACGATACGAACCTCTGTTCCCGCAGGGGCCGGAAGGCGGGGAAGACCGCGAGACCGGCTGCCTGACACCCCCTTCCCTCTTTTTCACGGGACTGCGACTTCCCGAGGACTGTCACTATCCTCATCAGCTGAAAGCACCATGCTTCCAGTGGTGAATCCGCATGAAACCCTGTGCTCTCCTCATGCTCGTGCTGACCGTTCTCCTGGCCGCGGGAGCCGCCTGTAGTGAGGCCCCGGCGGCCCCGACGGGCACCCTGCAGGGGCAGGTCACTATCGGGCCCATCTGCCCGGTGGAACGGCCGGATCAGCCCTGCCTCCCCACGCCGGAGACGTATGCCGCCCGGAAGGTACTGGTCCGGAGCGCTGATGGTGCGACGCTGTTCGCCACCGTTTCCCTGAACCAGACAGGATACTACCGGGTGGACCTTGATCCGGGTACCTATGTCGTGGACATCAACCGGGCAGGGATCGACCGGAGCCCGGATGTGCCCCGATCCATCACTCTCGCTGCCGGCGAGACGGTGATCCTGGATATTGACATCGACACCGGGATCCGGTAAACCCCTCACCAGGCCTCCGGATCTTCCTCCCGGAGCACGGAGGGTTCCTCCCCATCCCGATACCGCCCATGATGTGAGATACCATCGGGCGGATACCCGCCGTGCGGGGGATCCTTCCGTTCCCCGCCACCGTTCAGGCCGGATATCCCACCGGCATCAGATACAGCGGCGCCTCTCCCTCTTCCGGACCGGCAACCGCCGCCGTTTCGCTGTCAAGGAATGCGCCGATGGCCACGGTCCCCAGGCCAAGGGATTCCGCCTGGAGGTACACGTTCTGGGACGCGTGGCCGGCCTCCATGTACACGTACCTCATCCCCCGCTCCCCGTATCTGGCCGTCGTCCGTTCCGGTACCGCGGCGATGATGATGACCGCCGGGGCATCCCGCACCGCCGTCTGGTTCAGGGCAGCGGAAGAGAGGGCCCCGCGGGGGTCTCCCGCACTCACCGGGACCAGCGAATGGGATCCGGGCCGGTACCGGTACACCCCGGCAGCCAGCCCTTCCACATCCCCCGCGGCCACCAGGATCTCCAGCGGGTACAGTGCCCCGGCCGAGGGAGCGGTCCGGTATCCCTGCGGGCCGGTGACCCCCTGTGCTGCCCAGAGGAGCTGGGAGAGGGCGGAGAGGGGGAGGGGCCGGGTCGCGTACTGGCGCACCGACCGTCGTCCCTGGAGGGCTGCTTCCACCGCGATCCCCCCCTCGAGATCGGGAGGGGGGAGGGTCACCGGTGCTCCCGACAGCGTGGCGGGAGACCCGGCCCCCGGGGTGGCCGGGGGCATCACCATGTACGCACCCATCACCACCAGTACAAGGAGCAGTCCCAGGATACCGATGAGCAATCCCCTTGCCATCGCGCCGGCTACCCGTTCACCCGGGAGGCATCACCCTCACCGGGCCTTCGGATCCTCCTCCCAGAGGCCGAAGGGGTTCCCCTCGGTGTCCACGCAGATGGCCAGGTACCCGAAGTAGGGGACGGTGTTCTTCGGCATGACGACCGTTGCTCCCAGCGCCTTCGCCTTTTCCAGGTACTGGTCGATGGATGGCACCCCGAAGTAGTTCGTCATCCGCTGGTCCGGGGCCCCCCGCTTCCCCATGCCGCCCCCCACGCCGGGGGAGCCGTCCAGTCCGGTGGTCATGATCAGGTAGTACTCCATGGGGGCCGGGGGCCGTACGAACGTCCAGCCGAACAGTTCCCCGTAGAACTTCCGGGCCCGCGCCAGATCCTCGGCGGGGAGGTCAAAGTGCACGATGGTGGGCATCTCTCTTCACCATGCTCGCATATCCGCGGGGCAGGTGCTTGAGGTTTCCGCTCCCCAATTTCTCGCCTCATCCTCCCGGTTCATCACCGCCCCGACCCCGCCCGCAGGACACGATTCTCTACCCATAAATACCCAGGCGATACACTACTCATCATGAGGGAGCAGAAGAACCGGGTCCGCCAGGTCATGCGGTGCAACCGGGAGGCGATGACCCCTGCGGAGCGGCGGGAGAGGAGTGAACGGATCTGCAGGCACGT